>JAFRWY010000121.1 GCA_017437905.1 Eubacterium sp. | reverse complement strand
CGCGCAAGAGACGGGTGGCTGATCCAGGGAGAGAGCCTGCCGGGAGTCGACCCGAATGATTCACTGGAGAAAATGACGCCGGTCAAGATCATTACCATGGATTGGCTCTATGAGAATATTGAAGGTGAACTGAAATAGCCCGTAAGTCTTCTTAGCTGAAGGTGCCGGCTATACCTTCGGCGATATGAGAAAAAGGGGACGGTTCCTGTCTTACATGACGTCAGACAGGAACCGTCCCCTTTTGTTTAACACAATTATCAAATACAGTTTATAATCTCTTCAGGATCAGCATGGTCAGATCGTCAAACTGCTCGGCCTCACCCACATAGTTCATAACTGACTTCAATGCATGCTCCGAAAGCGTCTTCGGATCAGCATCCGGCATCCTGTTCAAAGCCTCCTTCAGCCTCTCCTTGCCATACATCTTCCCCTTTGAATCCATAGCCTCCGGGTAGCCATCCGTATAAACCACCAGGGTACATCCCTTCTGCAGCATGAATGTGTACTCTTCATAGGTCTGATTCTCCATACCTCCAAGCACAAAGCCATGAGTATCCAGAATAAACGAATACTCACCACGCGGATTACGGAGGACAGGATACTCGTGTCCCGCATTTGCCGCAACCACTCTTCCTGTAGACACTTCATATATCCCGAACCACGCCGTTACAAACATATGCTCTTTATTATTTCGGAAGATAGTATCATTGGAACGTCGGAGCACCTCCGCCGGGGAAAGCCCCATCATAGCATAATTACTGATAATGATCCTGGACATCATCATGAACAGCGCAGCAGGAACCCCCTTGCCGGAGACATCCGCGATGACCAGCGCCAGATGATCATCGTCGATAAAGAAGAAATCATAGAAATCTCCCCCCACCTCTCTGGCCGGTATCATAGATGCATAGATATCGAATTCTTTACGATCCGGAAATGCAGGGAATACCCTGGGCAGTTGCCCGGCCTGTATACTCCTGGCCATATCCAGTTCAGCTATCACTCTCTCATGCTCGGTACTTAGTCTGATATTCTCCTCTGTATATCTGTCTATCTCCAATGCCAGCTCGGAGACATCCCCTGCCAGTGTACCGAGTTCGTTCCCGGCTGTGATCTCCGACATCCGTTCCACAGTCACGGCGCTATCCTTTTTTTCCCGGTATTCCCTGACGCCTGTCTGAATCTTCTTCAGCGGACGGATTGCTCTTTGGTACATAAAAATATGCAGGATGACAGCAATCAGCAGGATGGCACCGACACACATGAAAGCCATCTGAAAGAACCCGACACGAAGGCTGTGACTGAGGGATGTCCAGTTATAGGTAATACCGATTACACATCGGATGCTTCCGTCGATATAGACCGGCTTATAAGCGACAAAATGCTCTCCTTCCGCAGGAAAATTACTGACCCTCTCATATGCCACATCCACATGCTTCGCAGATAGCATTTCTTTCACTGCAGGATGCTTCTCGGGATCCATGTCTATCCATGTTCCCAGATTTCCCTCTGTATTCGACACCCTGTCTACAGACTCATCTATATCATGATAATAGAAGAATACAAATCCTCTACCGGGCTCCTGAATGTCAACGCAGAAGAGATCTCCATAATCACTTGCAATATTCTCACTCTTCAGTACATCATTGGTCAAAGAATAGATCGTAGAAGCCAATGCAATCTTATTCTCATCGCTCAGTTTTTCAAGCCACTCTCTGTCTAAATACATTTGAATGAAGGAATCTTTCACCTCATTTGCGACACTCCCATCCATCTCAAACGCGTTAATCTTCTCGTAGTTTTCCTCCCAATAATCAAAAAACCAATCGGAAACATCTGTATCGTTTATAGAATCGGCCGCCCGCACCAGTTCACTTCTCATCTTATCCTTCTGATCATCAAGATGAAGTCTCTCGATCCCTGTATAGACCATGGTCATAATCGCCAGAATGAGAACAAGAAAAAGAGCGCTCGTAATGATACCTGTCTCTACAAGTATCCTGCCCTTCTTTTTCTTTGTCCTTTTCTTATCTCTCATCTGAGTTCACTCTTTCGATCATTCCTATGACTAATACTTTACGGTTATCTTGTATTTCTTCAGGAGCACCAGTGGATTCGAGTGCATTTTCGCATCCCGAAGTCCCTCGGAGCCCACATCCGACATGATATTACAGACAACATACCCATGATCCATCAGATACTGACAGTCAGAGACACTGATATACTCTGCAATCCCACTGTAGCTCCGATCCTGCTTCTGATACAGCCCCACCACTGTATTCTCGTCCAGAAACTCATTGATCAGCACTCCTGCCACGACTCCGTCCACCCTGAAGATGGTTCCATAGAGGTATTCATCATCCCAGTTCTCCAAAGCCGTTTGAAAGGTTTCGTCATCAAACTCCACCATATCCACCGCCGAGGTTCGTTCTCTCAGAAGCATCTCCTGCTTTCTATGAAAAGCGCGGATTTCATCAAAATGCCCGGGGGTCAGCCGTTCCTCCGTACAGGTATAATTCTTCATGAATCGATTTCGGGCGCCTCGCATGGATTTGAACTTTGAGCCCTGAAGTCCCACCATGCGTTTTGTGTACCAGATATAATCCCAGTCATCACGCGATTCCTCAATCTCAAGCCGATCCCCGAACAGCTTCTGCCACTTCTTCATCAGAAGCTCCGGAATCCCCCAGAAGTAGGAGCCGGCCGGATACTCAGCATCAAAAATCGCCTTCCAGTCTGCCGAGTCCCAGTCTCCCACAGGACAGAAATTAACGATCTTTCCCTCTTCCAACACTCCCTGATGAAAGCAGAGGCCATATCCGTAGGCTCGTTTCACGAAGGCCGGTTCCCCCCGCAAAGACAGAAGGTTGAAGGGCGTCATGTCCGCCGTCATCTGTAAACAATTCTGATAATAGCTTCGATAATTCGCGTTATCCGATGCGTCAAATTCTGTATATTTCATGATCCTGTCCTTTCCTCTTGTACATTTCGTCTCTATTTCTTCGGGTGTCCCTGAACCCCGTTCTATCTCAATATCATACCTTCACCAGATATCCGAATCTCTTTCTCCTAAGCAGCACCAATCCGACTGTTACGAAGATTGAGAGCAGCTCCGCTACCGTTGTGGAGAACCAGATGCCATCGAGTCCGAAGAATACCGGCAGGATCAGGATGGCAGCGATCAGGAAGACCACGGTTCTGGCCAAAGAAATAATGGCAGAATCCAGTCCGTCATTCAACGAAGTAAAGAAGCCGGAGCCAAAGATATTATACCCTGCCACCAGGAAAACACTGCTATAAATCCGCAGTCCCCGGACAGCCATATCACAGAGCTCCTGATCATAGCTCAGGAATATCCTGGCAAAGAGCTCTGCACCAAATTCTGTCACGAGAAAAACGAAGATACTGAAAAACAGGATCAGACGGATACTCTTCTTCAGAAGGCTGTTTACCTCTTTTTTATTTCCGTCTCCGAAGTGATAGCCGATCACAGGGATAAGTCCCGCCGAGTATCCAAGGAATACCGTCATGAACACAAGTGTTACCGCCTGAACCACACCATAAGCGGCCACTGCATCTTCCCCGGAGTACACCATCAGCTGATGATTGAACAACATACCCACCAGAGCAAGAGATAGATTCTCCACCATTTCCGATGAGCCATTGCCGGCAATCTTCAGCAGAGCCTTCCATTCGACGGCGGGTCTGCCCAGACGCACCGACAGTCCTTTCTTCTTCATGAAATACAGGATGGAAAAAGTAGCGCTGAAGATCATTCCCAGAAGAGATGCAAATGCCGCACCGAAAAGACTCCATTTAAAGACCAGAATAAAGAGAGCATCCAACCCGATATTGATGCAGCCTGCGATTACCGTGATCAGGAACCCCAGCTTCTCCTTCTCTACCAGTGAAAAGAAATACTGGAACTCTGACTGGATCATGTAGAAGAGAACGGAAAAAACTGCCACACCGCCATATTGCCTGCAATCCTCCAGGAGTTCCCCCTCCGCTCCCTGCATCACGGAAACCAAATCTACGGTAAAGTACGCAATAGCAGTCAGGACTATCCCCAGAAGGATGGATGCCCAGACTGTCATGGAAAACCGTTTCGACGCGAGCTCCTCCTGCTTCTCCCCCAGTGTTTTACTGATCAGAGCCGCACCACCGGAACCCATCATGGTTCCGATCGCCGGGAAAAGCAACACATAATTACCCACGATATTCACTGCAGCATATGCCGTGGACCCAACTGCATTGGAGATGAACAGTCCATCTACCAGAACAAAGGTGGTATAGAAGACCATCATCAAAATCACCGGCGTAGTGAACCTCAGTATTTTCTTCGTATCAAAATGATCTGAAAGCTTGATCTCGTTCATTTTCTACAATCCTATTAATTCTGCGATCCGATGTCCTGTTATCGATTCTCCGTCGCACAGCCATCCAGCAGTTCATCCACCGTCTTCGACGGGCTGACAGTCTTCAGCATGGTTTCCAGATTCCGAAACAGTCCGTCTATCGTTTTCTCATTCAGTTCATTTGCACGATACTCCGTATGGAAGAAGAAATGTCCTTCCTTCTCATAGATTTCCTCATAGATTCCATACAGGCCTCCGGTTCCTTCCGGACTTAAAGCTTCTCCGGCGAAAGTCATTCCATCCATCCTGTATTCATCCGTGACCTCTCCCAGGAAGGAATACCCGAAATCGAAAATCTCCGGATGAGCCACTGCGATCTTCGTAAAAGGCTGCGCCAGAACACCCATGGAATTGACCAACTGCTTCTGCAGCTCCATGATATAGTCTGCAACTGTCGTTCCCTCCATCCAGCTCACAAATACGGGGAAGGAAGTACTCAACAGTCCTATGGTGTTCACCCGACGGGAATCGTTTCGACCGTCATATACCATATTGACCACTGCTGTACGATTCCCGGCAGCCCCTGCCTTTAGTACTGCAGAAAGTGCCAGAAGCAGAACCGTCGGTGAGGTTTTCAGACCCTTTGCGATTTCCCGGATTTCCTCCGCCGATTCCGCAAATTCCCGGTGCAGTCTGGTCACCTTCAGTTCCCCGTCTTCCCGGTCCTTCGGGAAGGGAGCGATGTTGCCTATGGATCTCAGTTTTTCGAACGCATCCTCATAATTCCGGCTAGCCGCCTCAGAACCGCCCTTTTCATTGAAGCGCTCTGCTTCATCCAGGAAATGGAAGATGGAATAGGTCTCCGGCTCCGGCACCCGTCCCTCATAGGCAGCGATGATCTCAGCGATCATGATCTCATAGGAGCCTCCGTCTATGAGCGTATGATGTACATCAGTAAAAAGATATACAGCCTCCTCTGTCCGATAGATCTCAAACCTGAAGGGTCTCTCCTCGGGATGGAATGGGCGTTTCAGCCTGTTCTTCCCACGGAATTCCTCCTCTGTAAGATCACGTACTCCGGGAATATAATCTCCGTGATCCGGAGTCTGAAGTATCCTGATCTGCCCGTTCCGCATTTCCATCCGGGCCCAAAGCCCCGGGTGATTATTCAGCATCAGTGTCACTGCTCTCTTCAGTCGTTCTACATCGACCGTCACCGGCATGCGGTACAGGTAGGGCAGATTAAAGACCATGGGGCAGCTTTCCTCAAAAAGTTCTGTTGAAAGAAAGGCAATCTCATTCATGACCGGATAGTCTTCTTTCAGATCATCGCTTCGTTTCCGGCCCAGCTGATCGATCATTTCTTCCATCCGGAGAACAGACGGATATTTCAGAATGTCACTGAAACGGACATCCACATCAAACTCTTTTCCGATTCTCGAAGCCAGCAGCATGGTGTCCAGAGAGGAAAGACCGAGATCCTGAATATCCGTGGTGATACCCAGCTGGATATCCGTGAAAATCTCCTTCACAATCGACAGCAGCTTCTCCTGTCGCTCATTCTCCGGGGGAACCACCTCTGCTTCCTCCACCTCCGGTTTCTCCAGAGCCTTTCGGTCGATCTTCCGGTTCGGAGTCATAGGCATATCTTCCACTTCCACAAAAGCCTCAGGAACCATATAATGTGCCAGCGTCTTCTTCACAAAGGCCTTCATCTCATCCCTCGTTACTGAGCCCGGCGTGATCAGCTGATAGTAGCCTACCAGAATTCTGTTATCAAAGACCTTTGCTGCAGCCAGCTTCACCTCCGGATGTGACGCCAGCACCTTCTCCACTTCATCCAGTTCGATACGGAGTCCGCGGAGCTTCACCTGATTGTCAATTCTTCCATGGAATTCGATCTCGTCCTCTTCATTGATCCGGACAAGATCTCCGGTACGATAGGCACGCATGCCCCGGAAGGTGATAAAGCTCTCAGCCGTCTTCTCCGGCAGATTCCGATATCCCCGGCCCACGCCGCGCCCGGTGATCAGAAGTTCACCGACCTCGCCCTTTGCCACCTCCTCGCATTGTTCATTGATGACGAATGTATATACGTTGGCATTCGGTATTCCGATCGTTATATTATCAGGAGACTCGATCACCTTCATGGTACAGCTTATAGTGGCCTCCGTGGGACCGTAACCATTCATGATATAAGCGTCGGGATTAATCTCCCGAATCTTTGTGAAGAGTGTCCCCGGAAATGCCTCTGCGCCAAAATCGTAGGTCTTGATATTTCGTATTACATCCCTCATCTCCGGGATGTTGACCAGGGTATTCGCATACGCCGGCGTGAAGCATACCGCATCCACTCCGGTCTTCTCCATAAAATCCTTCATAGCTGAGGGATTGAGAATCTCCTCCTCTGTGGCCAGAGCGATGGTGAGTCCGCCGGTCAGTCCCAGATACTCCTCCATGACAGATACATCAAAGGTCATCTGGGCCATGGCCAAAAGTACAGTTCCCTTCTGAGTTATTCCATTGGCCTCATAATTCTTTGATGTCGGATAGACGAAATTCGAGAGATTTCCATGCTCGATCATTACACCCTTCGGTTTTCCCGTCGATCCCGATGTGTAGATCAGATAACAGAGATCCTGTTCCGCATTCTCCACCCCGGGACGATCAGCAGAAGGATTTGCCAGCATTTCTTCCATGTAGAGAGGTCGTTTCTGCAACACATCTGCTACCAGCTCCAGTCGGTCAATGACGGTTTTCTTGTCGGAAATCAGATATTTACAGCCTGCGTCATTATGTATGAATTCGATACGGTCATCCGGATAGTCCATATTGACTATAGTGTAGGCCGCACCGGCTTTCAGAATCCCGAGTGTCGCTATATATGTACTGATTCCGCGGGGCAGCAGGATCATGATAACGTCTTCATAACCCACACCAAGAAAGCGGAGAGAGTTTGCGATCTTGTTGGACTTTTCATCCAGCTCGGCATAGGTGATCTGTTCACTTGCAGTTATCACAGCAATCCTGTCCGGATGAAGTCTTACCTGTTCCTCGAAAAGCTCCACCACCGAACGATATTCGTATTCCTCCGTGGTATCATGAATCCCCGTGAAATGCGGAGCCGTATAAACCGCATCAACAGGTCTGTGCTCATGGGGTGCCGCTTTCAGACCATCCGAAGACACGGAGATCTTCGTATCCGATCCCCGCTCGAACACAAAGTCCTCCGGTGCACTTACGCCCAGAGCCTTATCGAAGCCTGTCATGTGAAAGGTCTCAAAAACCACCGCTGTCACTCCCCTCACTTCCAGGTTCTTATATTCAAGCTTGATGGCAAGAAGAACACGAAGGCCGGCCGAAGTGATCAGGCTGAGTTCCGAAAGATCCATGTGTACTTCGGAGGGTGATATCTCGGAACATCTTTCCAGAATCTCCCTTTGGGCATCCGGTGAAGTCTGCGTATTCAGTTCCCCCGAAAGACGGATGATAAGTATCTCTTCTGACTGCTCATAGGTTATCTTCATTTTGTACTTCTCCCAAGTATTTTTTCTATAAACGGTGCCAGGCAGGAGCTCAGCACCAATGATATCAGGAATACCCCGACTGCCTTTACACCTTGGTACGGCACGACCTCCTCATCGAAGATCACCTTGTCCATTCCGGCCAGCACCATGACAGACATCCCGATAAACATATGGATCAGGTAAATGCCCAGACTGTGTTCACCCATCCAACGGAGAGGTCTTTTCAGCCATTTCGTCCTTCCGATCATTACGAGGATCCATCCAACCGGCAGGACAGCCACGAGCAATGCCAGCAATCCTGTCAGCACATCCGGTCCGTTCTCTATCTCTGAGGAGAAGTATCCACGTCCCAGGCCATCTCCGGCCGGAAACTGTATGGAGATCAGAACCAGCCCCGCCATAAGGAGCACTGCTGCAGCAATGACCGCCGGATGGAACAGCTTCCCCTTCAACCGCTCGATCAACCGCTTCTGTCCACACCATGCACCCACCAACATACATCCGGCCAGTGCAGGCGAAATCTGAAAATCCCATGGCAGCTGTGGGCAGAAGAAGCACATCAGCACAGAAAGACCGAACAGAACACCCGTAATCAGTATGAAGTACAGATTCTTCTTCATTGCCGTGTTCACGAGCAGATAATATATCAGACCTGACAGTGCCATCTGCCGCAAAAACCAGTATACCCCTGCCGGTATCATGAGTAAGGTATCCTCATAGACTCCCGGCTGCAGTATATCCACCATACCCTTTCCTGCCAGAACCCACCATAGCGAGGTGCCCAGGTCTTCCTCCTCCGCCAGGCCTTTTATGGCAAGGACCCCATAGAAAAGCAGGGTGATCACCACTGTACAGACAAAAAACATGAAGAGCATCGGAGGAATTCTCTTCCTGACCAACTGCCATGCTGTTTTCCCCGGTTTCCAGGTATAGCCACTGACAAGAAAGAAAAGGCTCATGATTAACGCAGAATTGATATAAGGCGCTATATCCGCCAGAGAATCTGATGCATAATCCAGGAAATGAAAAGCGACCACCATGATCATGCCGATTCCTTTGAATATATCCAACTCTTCTATTCTTCCTGTATTTTTAACGTTCTCATTCATATTCGCTTAGTTCCATATACGAAATCCGAATCCGGGTTGATATTTCCACACGAGTATTATAACGGACAGGTGTTCTCTTCTCAACCAATATTTCATCCACGATATAGTACCCTTTTCCAGCCAGTTCGGGCAGAGGCTGATCAAGAAGATAATAAAAGTAATCACGGCTCCAATGTTTGATGTTCCTTGATATACTGATCCAGGATCTCAGCCGCATCCCCGATGATCTCTGCGCAGGGGCGTTTTCTGTAATACTCCGCCGTACGTGCCTCGGGAACCGGAACATCGTGCCGTACGCTGAGGCCCAGCATCTCCCGGCAAATGATAGTCCCGTGCTTCTCCTCGAACCTATGGGCCAGTTCCTGGATCCCGGCATAATGATCCGCCTTGACCTGACCGGTTTCAGGCCCATCATAGCCATAGAGAAGACCGGCGATCATAAACATCCCGCTGACAGATCCGCACACCTCTCGTAGTCGTCCCATCCCTCCACCGAAGGAGGACGCTATCCGAAGGAGCATCGCCCTGTCCATGGGAAGCAGGTCCGCGAAGGCAAGCACAATGGCCTGCGAACAGTTGTAGCCCTTTTTGAAATTCTCCATCGCCATTTCTCTTCTTGTCATTATCCGTCTCCTCTCTGTCTAATGAATACCAAATATCAGGTATTCAAGCGTATTTATATTCTACCACATCCATATATCCAAAAACCACAGAAAAACCATGCAAGAAGCCTTTATATCTTAATTACGTTCGTATCCTACTTCCACGGCCTGGCCTTATCAATCCAGCCATTACTCTTCCAGTATTTGAAATCCGTATACTCCGGATCATCCTTTCCAAGTCCTGTCTGCATCATCCTAACGGCATAGAACTTGCATTTTGTTATGAGTTTCGTCCTTGCCGGCCGGGTGAAATCCATGCGTTTTATCTTTCCTGCAGTTTTCACCAGTTTATCTGTCATCTTCCTTTTCTTCTTCTCCGCGATCTTATTCCACTGAATATCGCTCATCAGCTTGAAGCTGCAAACCCTGATATTACTGATCCCCCACCAGGACAGACTGTCTTTTATATCCTTTGCCGATGATTTTCCGCCCGCTCCGAGACACTGGGTGATGATCATTGCACGCTTACCGAACATTTCCTTCGCAGGTCTGTGAGGAATCCACCGGTATCCGAAGTGATCCAGCATAGCCTTCATGGCACCAGTTGCATGGAAGACGTATGCCGGGGATGTAAGAATAAGCAGATCCGCTTCGAGAAGTGCCTTCTCGATCTTCTGAATGTACTCGGCATCCTTGCACATATGCTCATCCTTAAGAAAGCAGGTGGTACACCCGACGCAGAAATTCGGACAATCCTTCGGCAGATAAAACTCTGTGATCTCGGCCTGATCCCGGAGTTCATCCAGAAATATCTCTTTAAGCCTGTAAGTAACTCCATGCTTCTCAGTCCCATTGATAACCGTTATCTTCATCAGAAATTCCTCCCGTAGACTTTATCGAACTGCCGAATGTGTTTTTCTATCAGTACCAGTGCTTCCTCTTCTCTTTCCGGTTCTCTGTCACATACAGTGAGAAGCATGTAGATCGGGGAATAAAAGTGAAGTGTCATGATCGGGATATCATCCGCCACAAGGAGTCCCTGTGCCACCAGAAGTCCAAGCAGCATCCCCTGATATGTCAGCGGATTATCGAAATACTGCGCAGAGTACACCTTTGCAAGTTCCTTATCCCTGAACTGTTCCATCGTCAGCATCTTTCTGAAACGTTTGGTGTAGCTGTCATGAAGGTAATACAGAAAAAGATTGCATCCCAGTTTCACCAGATTGTCTTCATCCATATTTTTATATGCTTCAACGTCTGCGGTCGGATCGGTACCGTTTATGCT
>JAFRWY010000120.1 GCA_017437905.1 Eubacterium sp. | reverse complement strand
GATAAAACTCCGTCCGTCGAATGAGCAGACAGTCATCATGATGTGTGGTCTGCAGGGTGCAGGTAAGACCACCACGGTGGCCAAGCTGGCAGGGCAGTACAAGAATAAGGGAAAGAAATGTCTTCTGGTTGCCTGCGACATCTACCGTCCGGCTGCGATCCAGCAGTTGGAGATCAACGGTGATAAGGTAGGCGTTCCGGTATTCTCCATGGGTACGGATCATAAGCCGGTGGATATCGTAAAGGCCGCGCTTGCGCATGCAAAGAAGGAGAACATCTCCGTGGTCTTCATCGATACGGCAGGACGTCTTCACATTGATGAGGAACTGATGCAGGAGCTGCGTGATATCAAGGAAGCGGTGACTGTGGACTATACACTTCTGACGGTAGACTCCATGACCGGTCAGGACGCGGTAAATGTGGCAACGACCTTCAACAACGATCTGGGGATCGACGGCGTTGTTCTGACGAAGCTGGACGGCGACACACGTGGTGGTGCGGCGCTTTCCATCCGGACCGTGACCGGAAAGCCGATCCTGTTTGCAGGTATGGGTGAGAAACTGACGGATCTGGAACCCTTCTATCCGGAGCGTATGGCTTCCCGGATCCTGGGCATGGGAGATGTGGAGAGCCTGATTGAGAAGGCACAGGCAGCCATTGATGAGGAGAAGGCCATTGAGATGGAGCAGAAACTCCGCAAAGCCACCTTCGATTTCAATGATTTCCTGGATCAGCTGGAACAGATGGAGAAGATCGGAAGTCTCTCCGACATTATGGGCATGATGCCCGGAATGAGCAAAATGAAGGATGTGGAGATCGATGACAACGCCACGGTACATCCGAAGGCAATCATCCAGTCCATGACTCCGGCAGAACGTGCCAATCCGGATCTTATCAATATGAGCCGGAAGCAGAGGATCTCCAGGGGCTGCGGTCTGGATATGGCAGAGATAAACCGGTTCTTCAAGCAGTTTGAACAGTCCAAGAAAATGATGAAGCAGTTCTCCGGCATGATGGGGAAGGGCAAGAAGAAACGCAGATTCGGCGGCATGCCCTTCGGATTCTGATCGTTTAGGGAATCATCATTCAGTTAGGATCAACATGGCCGGAAGGCCTGTAGATAAACTTTTTACAGAATCAAAAGAGGAGGAAAACCAAGATGGCAGTAAAGATCAGATTAAGAAGACTGGGCTACAAGAAGCACCCTGTATATAGAGTTGTTGTTGCAGATTCCAGATCTCAGAGAGACGGCAGCGTGATCGACCAGATCGGAACCTATGATCCGAATCAGGAGCCGAGCGTAGTCAAGATCGATGCTGAGGCAGCAAAGAAGTGGCTCGGCAACGGTGCACAGCCGACCGAAACGGTTGCAAAGCTGTTCAAGCAGGCAGGAATTGAGAAATAAGCTTACAAGGAGGATGCAGCATGAAGGAATTAGTTGAGATCATTGCAAAATCCCTTGTAGACGCGCCTGACCAGGTCGTAGTAACAGAAACGACCGATGAACATACGATCAATGTTGAGCTTACAGTGGCTCCCGAAGATATGGGTAAGGTCATCGGTAAGAGCGGACGGATCGCGAAGGCTATCCGTACGGTTGTAAAGGCCGCTGCGTCAAAAAGCGACAAGAAAGTCATTGTGGATATTAAATAAATATCATATAACGACGGGTGTCGTGCAATGAACAAAGGATGGGGACGGCTTGCCGTCCCCGTTTATGTTGGATGGATCCCTTTCACGGGTCGGAGAGAGAGGATAACATGGAATCATATTTCCGTATCGGAGTCGTTACAACCACACACGGACTGGCCGGAGAGGTGAAGGTATATCCCACCACGGAGGACCCGCACCGGTTTGAAGAACTGGATGTATGCTACCTGGAGGAGAAGGGGAACTACAGACCCCTTACCATCAGCAGCTGCAGATATTTCAAAAATCTGGTGATCCTGGGGTTTGAGGAGATACAAAGCATCGAGGAGGCCCAGCTGCTGAAGCAAAAGGATCTCTACGTGGACCGTGAGCATGCGATCCCGCTGGAGGAAGGCGAGTATTACCTCGCGGATGTGATCGGAAGCACGGTCACGGATGAAGAAGGAAATGTCCTGGGAACGCTGGAGGACTATATGGAAACGGCGGCCCAGATCGTATATAAGATCCGTACGGAGGGAGGGAAAGAGTTCCTCGTTCCGGCGGTGGATGCATTTATCAAAGAAGTGGACGTGGAGAATAAGAAAATGGTGATCCATGTGATCCCCGGAATGCTGTAAACGGAGGATCAGATGGCCCCGAACCGGCATGGCTCCGTCGGCGCAGGTACGCCGGGGAAGGAGATGCCGGAAATATGCACAGTGTAACAGGAAAGGAGAATTCATGGAATTTCATATCATGACTCTGTTCCCGGATATGATGACCGGGATCCTGAATGAAAGTATCACCGGCAGGGCACAGAAAGCCGGACATATCCTTGTGAAGGCATGGAATATCAGGGACTGGGCAAGGAATACTTCCAGACATGTGGATGATTACATTTACGGCGGAGGTCCCGGCATGCTGATGCAGTGTGAACCCATCGACCTTTGTTATCAGGCTGTTCTGGAGGATATGGCAGAGCGGGGGATCACAGAAAAACCCCGTGTGATCTACCTGTCCCCGAAAGGGGAGACCTTCCGGCAGGAGAAGGCGGAGGCCTTTGCAAAGGAACCGGAACGCCCTCTTATACTGCTCTGCGGTCATTATGAAGGAATTGACGAAAGGGTTCTTACGCTGCTTTCCGCAGAGGAGGTCTCCATCGGTGATTTTGTGCTGACGGGAGGGGAATTGGGAGCCGCCATCATCGTGGATGCGGTGAGCCGTCTTCTTCCGGGCGTACTGGGGGATGACACCAGCGCCATCTATGAGAGTTTCCATGAAAATCTGCTGGAATGCCCGCAATATACCCGGCCGGAGGTGTATCGGGATCTCAGGGTTCCCGAGGTGCTGCTGTCCGGTAATCATGCGCTGATCGAAGCATGGCGGCTGGAGCAGGCGGAGCGGATCACGGAGGAAAGACGTCCGGATCTGTACCGTATCTACAGGGAAGAGCATCCGCCGGTGCCTGAAAAAAAGAAACGCAGCAAAAAGACACAGGAACCGACGCAGGATGCAGGTGAGGCGTGACAGAAGTGAGGTTTGGTGGTATAATAGCTACG
>JAFRWY010000119.1 GCA_017437905.1 Eubacterium sp. | reverse complement strand
GGTTCGTCAGCTCTATCATCTCACCGTTTGTCTTATGTACACGATATACTACCCCCGGCGCTGTGGTTACCAGATCCAGGTTGTATTCTCTTTCCAGGCGTTCCTGGATCACCTCCAGATGCAGCAGTCCCAGGAAACCGCAGCGGAATCCGAAGCCCAGTGCGATGGAGGTCTCGGGCTCATACTCAAGAGAAGCATCGTTCAACTGCAGCTTCTCCAAAGCATCCCGAAGCTCAGGGTATTTCGCTCCATCCGCAGGATAGACCCCGCAGAACACCATGGAACGTGCCTTCTTGTATCCGGGGAGTGCCTCCAGGCAGGGGCGGTCCGCATCCGTTACGGTATCGCCCACTTCGGTCTCCTTCACATTCTTCAGGCTGGCAGTAATATAGCCTACCATGCCGGCGGAGATCTCTTCCTGGGGGATGAACTGTCCGGCGCCGAAGATGCCGACCTCCACCACGTCTGCCTCCGCACCGGTCTCCATCATGCGGATCCGCTTGCCCTTGCCGATGACACCGTCAAAGACGCGGCAGAATATGATCACACCCTTGTAGGAATCATACAGACTGTCAAAGATCAGGGCCTTAAAGGGGCCATCCACATCTCCGGCAGGCGCCGGGATCTTATGTACGATCTCCTCCAGCACTTCTTCAATGCCGATTCCCTGCTTCGCGGAGATCATGGGCGCATCCTGGGCCTCGATCCCGATGATATCTTCAATCTCATTCTTTACCCATTCCGGATCCGCCGAAGGCAGATCAATCTTATTCAGTACCGGGAAAACCTCCAGATTATGCTCCACTGCCAGATAGATATTTGCAAGTGTCTGGGCCTCTATACCCTGCGCCGCATCCACCACAAGAACCGCTCCCTCACAGGCCGCAAGGGAACGGGACACCTCGTAGTTGAAATCCACATGACCCGGGGTATCGATCAGATTCAGGATATACTCCTCACCGTCCTGCGCCTTATAGATAATGCGCACTGCCTGGGATTTGATGGTGATCCCCCGTTCCCGCTCGATGTCCATGTTGTCCAGCACCTGCTCCTGCATCTCCCGCTGGGTCAGGGTTCCGGTCTTCTCAATGATCCGGTCCGCCAGAGTGGATTTGCCGTGGTCGATATGTGCGATGATGCAGAAATTTCTGATCTTGTTCTGATCCAAATGTTCCATAATCTCTTCCTTACTGTTTTTCGTTATCGGGATTCTTCACCTCTGGGAGACAGAGAATGACAGGTTCAGTTTATAGGCAGTTCCAGGATAAACGTGGTCCCCTGCCCCCGCTTGCTCTTGGCTGAAATGGAGATGTGCAGCAGATCCACGATCTGGCGAACCAGTGCAAGTCCAAGGCCGTTGCCCTGCTTCCCGTGAGATTTGTCACCCTGATAAAATTTGTCATACATGTGGGTCATCTGCTCTGAAGTAAGACCGATGCCCGTATCCCGGATGGTGGCACAGACCACGCCGGTCTCCGATGGATTATCCTCAAGCCGGATCTGCAGCAGACCTCCGGGATTGGAGAATTTGATGGCATTGGAGATCAGGTTGGTCCAAATATGATAGATCAGGTCCTCATCCCCCACATAGGTCACCGGATCCAATTCGATATCCAGCTCCATGTTCTTCTCCGTCCACTCCTCTTCCATGGAAAGCACGACCTTACGGATCTGCTCATCCAGCCGGAAGGGTTCCTTCTTCAGGTTCATGGTTCCGTTATCCAATCGGGACAGCATCAGGATATTTCCCGTCAGAGCCGTGAGTCTGCGGCAGTTATAAAGGATGCTTTCCAGATGCTGGCGCCGCTCCTCTTCCGTCAGAGAAGGATCCTGCAGGAGTGAAGCGTACCCGTCGATGGCGGCCACCGGAGTCTTCATCTCATGAGATACATTTGCAACAAAATCATCCCTGAGGGTCTCCATAGTCCCCAGCTCCTTCACCATCTGATTAAAGGAAGCACACATATCCTCGATCTCAGAGATATGAAGATGCTCATCTACCTTGACCTGCACATTGAAATCCCCCTTTGCCACCACATCCGTGGCTTCACTCAATGTCTGCACGGACCGGAAGACCTTATGCATCTTGCTGTAGAGGATCAGATTTGCCACGATGGTGCAGACCGTGATCCACAGAAAGAACAGGATGGGGCTGAGTCTCCTGGCATCCTCCACTGACTGTTTCTGATGCATGTAAATGGCGATGATTGCTGAAAGGAGGATTACCAGCACGGACATGATGATCAGCTGCAGAAGAAAGAAGTAATTCAGTTTTCGTTTCTTTTTTTTCACCGATATTTCCTCTCGCGCCCGCTTCCGGGGCCGGCTGTCCTGAACCGTCAGAAACTATCTCAGGCATTGTGATGGACGATCTTATACCCCAGCCCGCGCACCGTCACGATCTCATAATCCGGCAGATCACGGAACCGCTCTCTGAGTCGGTTCACATGCACATCCACCGTACGTACATCGCTGGGGGAATCCGATCCCCAGATCTCATCCATCAGCTGCTGCCGTGTAAAGGTCTTCCCCGGTGAGTTAAGCAGCTTATATAACAGCATAAACTCCTTCTGTGGAAGCACCTGCGACTCTTCATTCACCGTCACTGTCATGGAGTCCATCTCCATGGTCATGGAACCGAAGGTCTGACGCCGCTCACTCTGCATCCGGCTGCGTCGGATCAGGGCCTGTACCCGAAGCACCAGCTCATTCATATTTACGGGTTTTACCATATAATCATCCGTTCCCAGCGAAAAACCCATTCGCATATCATCGAAGCCTTCCTTGGCCGTGATCAGCAGGATCGGGGTCTTTTGCCCTGCATTTCGCACCGCACGGATCAGCTCATAGCCATCCATGTTCGGCATCATGATATCGGATATGATCATATCCACATATTCCCGGTTCAGGTATCGCAGCGCCTGAACTCCATCCTCCACCGGGATCACCTCATACCCCTCTTTCTTCAGAACCGTCTGAAAGAGCTTCAGGAGATCCGCATCATCCTCGGCAATCAGAATTCTTTCCATAGTTTTCTTCCTTTCCCATGGTCACCTGCGGGGCATTGATCTTTCTCATTTTATGTGGAAATGATGCACCGCCGATCTACTGTATATGCAGCTTCGGGCATATATCCCTGGAATCCAGCCAGATGGTGAAGGGACCGTCATTCAGAAGGTCACACTTCATCTCCGCACCGAAGATCCCGGTCTGTACGGTGTAACCCTGCTGCCGACAGCTGTCACAGATATAATCATACATGGGTTCCGACATCTCCGGTCGTCCGGCGTGGATGTAGGATGGCCGGTTCCCGTGGCTGGCATCTGCACATAGGGTAAACTGGGAGATCAGCAGAAGCTCACCGCCCACATCCGCCAAAGCAAGATTGCTCTTCCCGTTCTCATCCTCAAAGATCCGGAGGCCCAGAAGCTTGCTGACCATCTTATCCGCAATCTCCCTGGTATCCACATCCTCAATGCCGATCAGGACGAAGAAGCCTGTTCCGATCCGTCCCTTCTCTTCTCCTTCGATGGTCACCGAAGCGCGTGTTACGCGCTGCACCAGAAAACGCACTGTATCTTCCTCTTTTCCATATTCTTACAAACCCGGCTGCAGGTAAAACGATTCTGAATAACCGGACCAGATACCAATCCCCCTGAACTCTCCGGGCATACTCCTACATAGTTTACCCAATTCCATCGTATAACGCAAGCATTTTACAGTTTGATTTTCATGGTCTTCTATGCTAAAGTAATCCTTGTTTTTTACGAAAGAAGGAAGGAATATGGAGCATACGATCAAATCGACAAATGATGCGAAGAATAATCTCGGCCACTGCGGGCTGCTCTTTCTGGCTGCAGTGATCTGGGGGACCGCATTTGTGGCTCAATCTGCCGGGATGGAGAAGGTTGGGCCCTTCACCTTCAGTACGGTCCGGTTCTTTCTTGGTTCCCTGGTATTGATCCCGGTGCTTACTTTTCGTATGCGGAGACGGGCCGTCCGTGATATGACCGGAGGGACAACGGTAACGCTGAACGGCATCGACAAGGATCAGCTTCCCCGAAACAGGCTTCGCATCACCGGCTTGGCCGGACTGGTCTGTGGCTGTATTCTGGCAGTTGCTGCCAACCTGCAGCAGGTTGCCATGCTGGATGCCCCCGCCGGGAAAGCCGGATTCCTTACCGCTCTCTACATCGTACTGGTTCCCATCGTAGGAATCTTCCTGAAAAAGAAAACCTCCGTTCTGACCTGGATCGGAGTTCTGATCGCCGTGATGGGGCTTTATTATCTGTGTATCGGCCGGGGCGGAGAATTCCACTTCCAGCTCTCGGACCTGCTGCTCCTGGGATGTGCACTGGTCTTCTCTTTCCATATCATCGCCGTCGATCATTTCAACGAGAAGGGAGCCGACGGTATCGGACTCTCCTGTATCCAGTTTTTCACTGCGGGAGTTCTCAGCCTGCCGGGCATGCTGCTCCTGGATCGGCAGGTGTTCCATAAGGCTTTATCCATGGCGACCGTTTGGGATGCCAAATGGCCCATCCTCTACGCAGGAATCCTGTCCTGCGGGGTAGCCTATACCCTCCAGGTCATCGGACAGAAGGACGTTCATCCGACGCTGGCCTCCATGATCATGAGTCTGGAATCCGTCACCTCCGTCATCGCCGGATTTCTGATCCTGTCCCAGAAGCTGACCGCGGACGAGCTGATTGGCTGCGGACTTATGTTTGTCGCCATCGTGCTGGCTCAGATTCCTACCCGCAGAAAGGACAGAGACGCAGGTAGTAAAGCTCCGGAATAATCCGTAAACATTTTTTCATTTTCAACCAATAACTGCGTGTGATGCAGCAGCATACAAACCGAAAGGCGGTCAGCATTTTCCTAAGAAAAATGGTGAGGAGCGTCAGCTCCCCACCCACTTTGTCTACAGTCTGAAGCGCGGGAGGATCCTCCCGCGCTTCGTCGTACTGTTCACACATCATCTCTCAATGATCTGTAAATCACTTGAGTCTTTACTTCTTATCGTCTTTCTTCATCTTCCGCTTCTTCGTTCCGACTACTGTCGCACCTGCCAGCGAGAAGGCCATGAGGCCTGCTACAGGCAACAGCGGAGAATCATCATTGGTCCGCGGAACATCCGGCGGGTTATCCGGAGGAAGCTCCTCATCGATCATAGATACCTTGATCACACGTTCCTCGCCGGGAGCAACCTCATCATCCGGTACGGTAAATGTTATGGGTCCTGCCAGCGAATACCCTGCCGGCGCTTTTACCTCTACCAGACGGTAGGTGTGTCCAACGATCAATTTACCACTGATCTCTGTCTCCTCGTCTCCGGTTACCCATTCGGGGATCACAACATTTCCGTCTTCGTCCTCTACGCGTAACGTAGCACCGGAAAGCAGTTTTCCGTCCTTTGTCACTTTGGTGATCCTTGCAACGACCACCGGCTCCAGCCAGGTCATATTGCCCTTCTCATCCATCACCAGTGTGCCGTCTCCGTCATCCACCGATGTTTCATCGATGATCACTTTTCCATCCGCACTCACCTTGAACGCGATGCGTACGGTATTCTTCGATACGTAGTAACCGTTCGGTGATACCATCTCCTTGATGCTGTAGCTTCTTCCCGGAAGCACGCCCTCAAACTTGACTTTACCGTCACTATCTGTGGTTCTCTGCGTGATCATCGTAACACTGCCTTCGCCGGACTCCACGAACAAAGCATAGGTGGAGCCTTCCAGCATCCGGGTTGGTTCATCCTCGCTCACCTTGGTAAACTCAATGTCTGCGCGAAGCGGCTCATTGATGATCCGGTTCTTCTCGATGGGTGTTCCGTCCTCGGTCGTGATTTCGGAAACCGTTCCATTTGCGATGGTTACATAGTAAACCGTGTCATCCAGTATATACTCCTCCGGACAACGGATCTCCCAGATCTTGTAAGTACCTGCTTCCATCGGCAAGAATTCAACCAGACCATTCTCATCACTCTGTGAGTAGTATACCACGGATGTATCATTGACTCTCTCCGCCTGGAAGATCACGCCCTTCATCGGCCGGAGTTCGTCCGCCAGGGGGCTGCAAAGCTCATTTACATAGCCATACTTGGTGAAATGAACCACGCCTTCGTCAGCTTTGTAATCATCTTCAAAGTCAACTCTTGTCTGCTCCGTACTGCTGATCACGATGTTGGGTGCTGTTGCGCCCTCTTCTTCCGGTCCGGCCATGATCTTATGGGTTACGGTTTCAAGGATCGCACCATCCACATCATAATCGGTCTCGGTTACAGTGTAGACATCACCGGGTCTTGCCTTGATCTCGTAGGTATAAATGCCTGTGGTCTGATCGAAATCAAACTGCGTCAGGTTAACAACCTCTGTGACACCTGTAGTTTCATTTGTGATTGTGAATTCCAGCTGACCGTCAGCTTCTTCCGGTGTCACCGCGCCCTTGATGGTCTTGGTGATCAGAAGGCTGCCCTCTTCTTTCGTGTTGGTGAAGGCTGCCGTCGATGCCGTTGTGCTGATGCTTCCGGTATCCCCGGTCTTTGTGGTGGTAAAGCCAGCCTCTGCAGTCTCAGTTACAGTGTAACCAACGCTTGTCGGAAGGCCTGTTGCGGTCTTCGACTCAGTATCCTTCAATGTGAAGGTTGCAACGCCGTTGGTAAAGGTCATTCCACCATAGGTTCCGCTGATGGTTGTATCATCCAGCGTTACAGTGAAGCTGAAATCCTTTGTCTTATCCGTTGCCGTTGAACTTACTACTGTCTTGGTAACGGTAAGGTCTCCGGTCTTTCTTGTGTTAATAAACTCTGCGGTTGCTGCCGCATCACCAATGGATCCGGTATCGCCGGTCTTGGTTGTTGTGAAGCTTGCATCCGCTGTCTCTGTAACGGTATAGGTTGTTCCCTTCGGAAGACCTACCGCACTCTTGGTCTCGCCGCCCTTCAGGTTGAAGGTTGCCACACCATTCGTGAAAGTCATATCTCCATAGGTACCGTTCACTGCAGTGTTGCTCAGCGTCACGGTAAAAGCAAAGCTCTGATCCGCATCTGCCGCCAGATCGGAAACCAATATCTTATTTACAACCAGGCTTCCTTCTTCCTTCGTATTCGTGAAGGCTGCCGTGGATGCCGTTGTACTGATGCTTCCTGTATCTCCGGTCTTCGTGGTGGTAAAGCCATCTGTTGAGGCCTCAGCTACTGTGTAACCAACGCTTACCGGCAGGCCGGCTGCGGTCGCCGACTCGCCATCCTTCAGTGTGAAGGCTGCTACGCCATCGGTAAAGGTCATGTCGCCATAGGTTCCGCTGATGGTCGTGTCATTCAGCGTTACAGTGAAGCTGAAATCCTTCGTCTTATCTGCTGCTGTTGAGCTCACTACCGACTTGGAAACTGTAAGGTCTCCGGTCTTTCTTGTGTTGGTAAACTCTGCGGTTACTGCCGCATCACCGATGGATCCGGTATCGCCGGTCTTGGTTGTTGTGAAGCTTGTATTGGCTGTCTCTGCAACCGTGTAGGTTACGCCCTTCGGAAGACCTACCGCGCTCTTGGTCTCGCCGCCCTTCAGTGTGAAGGATGCTACACCATTAGTAAAGGTCATATCTCCATAGGTACCGTTAACCGCGGTGTTACTCAGAGTTACGGTAAAGGCAAAGCTCTGATCCGCATCTGCCGCCAGGTCGGAAACCAGTGTC
>JAFRWY010000118.1 GCA_017437905.1 Eubacterium sp. | reverse complement strand
TCCGACTTCCTTGCCCTGAGCCTTCAGGAAGGTGTATGCCATACCACCACCAATGATCAGAGTATCGCACTTCTCAAGCAGATTTGAGATTACGTTCAGCTTATCGGCAACCTTAGCACCACCGAGGATTGCAACAAAGGGACGAACCGGATTCTCTACGGCGTTGCCGAGGAAATCGATCTCCTTCTGCATCAGATAACCAACTACTGCGGTGTCAACATACTGGGTAACACCAACGTTGGAGCAATGTGCACGGTGAGCCGTACCGAAAGCATCATTTACAAATACATCAGCGATGCTTGCGAGATCCTTGGAGAACTCTTCTCCGTTCTTGGTCTCTTCCTTGCGGAAACGTGTGTTCTCAAGAAGGATCACGTCGCCATCCTGCATAGCATTAACAGCTTCTACTACGTTCGGTCCTACTACGTTCTCATTTGCTACAAACTTTACTTCCTGACCCAGCAGTTCGGAAAGACGAACAGCTACCGGAGCCAGAGTCTTGGTGAGCTTATCCTCGTCAGTCTTAACCTTGCCCAGGTGAGAGCAAAGGATAATCTTGCCGCCGTCAGCGATCAGCTTCTTGATGGTCGGAAGTGCAGCCACCAGACGGTTCTCGTCTGTGATCTTGCCATCCTTTAAAGGTACGTTGAAGTCGCAGCGGCAAAGCACGCGCTGGCCCTTTACATTGATATCATCTACGGATTTCTTGTTCAGAGACATTTTACTCCTCCTATATAAATATTAAAGATTCTTCGCTTTGATCAGAATGACAGACACGAAGAATACTACAGGTTCAATAATGACATAAAACAGGGGCCCGGTCCATAATAGACCGGACCCCATGTCAGGTGATTAATTAATTTCGAGGTCTACTGACTTTCGCCATGCGCCTCTCCGAATGCTCCGCATTCGTCGATGTCGGGCTGTCCCTCATGGCTTTCGCCATGCACCTCTCCGAACGCTTCGCGTTCGTCGATGTCGGGCTATCGCCCTATAGTCCTACATCGCCATCGTTTTGTTCGTGAGCAAGCTCAAACAAAACTCGGCTCGTAGTCCTGCATGGCTCAATGCTTACGCAAGCTCCGCAAAGTACTTGATTGTACGAACCATCTGAGATGTGTAAGAATTCTCATTATCATACCAGGAAACTACCTGTACCTCATAAAGATCATCTGCGATCTGAGCAACCATAGTCTGGGTTGCATCGAACAGAGAACCGAACTTCATGCCGATAACGTCAGAAGATACGATCTGATCCTCATTGTAGCCGAAGGACTCGCTAGCTGCTGCCTTCATAGCTGCATTGATGTCTTCCTTGGTAACGCCAGCCTTCTTTACAACTGCTGTAAGGATGGTTGTGGAACCTGTCGGAACCGGAACTCTCTGTGCAGAACCGATCAGCTTACCGTTCAGCTCCGGAATTACAAGGCCGATAGCCTTTGCAGCTCCAGTGGAATTCGGAACGATATTTGCAGCGCCGGCACGTGCTCTTCTGAGATCGCCCTTTCTGTGCGGTCCGTCAAGGATCATCTGATCGCCTGTGTATGCATGAATTGTGCTCATGATACCTGACTGGATCGGAGCGTAGTCATTCAGAGCCTTAGCCATCGGAGCAAGGCAGTTCGTTGTACAGGATGCAGCGGAGATGATCTGATCATCTGCTGTCAGGGTATCCTGGTTTACGGAGAATACGATTGTCTTCAGGTCATTGCCTGCAGGTGCGGAGATAACTACCTTCTTAGCGCCGGCATCGATGTGAGCCTGAGACTTATCCTTGGAGCAGTAGAAACCTGTACACTCAAGTACTACGTCTACACCGATCTCTCCCCACGGAAGCTCTGCTGCATTTGCCTTTGCATAGATCTGAAGGGTCTTGCCGTCAACAGTGATTGTACCAGCCTCATCATCAGCTGTAACTGTGTGAAGGTTCTCACCGATCACGCCTGCGTAACCGCCCTGAGCTGTATCATACTTCAGAAGATGTGCCAGCATGGAAGGCTTTGTAAGATCGTTGATTGCAACTACTTCATAACCTTCTGCGCCGAACATCTGACGAAAAGCCAGACGACCGATACGACCGAAACCATTAATTGCTACCTTAACTGCCATTTCTAATTCCTCCTAGAAATATACTTTGTGAACGTATCACTCACATACCTCAATAATACCTTTTTTGAGGCCATATTTCAAGTGTGATTTTCACAGTTTTTTCATACTACTTTGCCCAACTGCAGGCCGGCAGGAAACTCTCGGTCCCTTTGGAGTTTCTTCTCCCGCACTTGTGTTTTTCGCCCAAAAACTCTATAATCTCATGAGGAATACTTTATGTTCCGGCGAAGAATTACCGAAAGGACTAAGTCAATGTACCCAGATTATCATCTTCATACCGAATTCTCCGGCGACTGCTCAACTCCCATCCGGGATCTGATCGCATCGGCGAAGGCAAAAGGGCTCACGGAAATCTGCATTACGGATCATCATGATCAGGATTTTCCGAAGGACACTCCTGCATGTTCCGATTTTCAGTTGGATTTTGACCGGTATTTTCCTGCACTTATGGAAATGAGGGAAGAACTACTGCCCCGTTTCAATCTGAAGATCGGGATCGAACAAGGGATCATGCCTTCCACCTGTGAGACCATGTCCAACTTTTCGGAACGGTACCCATGCCTGGATTTCATCATCTGTTCCACTCATGTGGTGGACGGCTTCGACCCGTATTATCCCGAATATTTTGAGAAATGGGGCGAATCCGAAGGCTACCGGAAATATTTCGAAGATATCCTATATAATGTAACGCATTTTTCCGATTACAATGTGTACGGACACCTGGATTACATCCTTCGGTACGGACCGACGAAGGCGGACAACTTCGATGTCCGGGATTATCTGGAGATCTTCGAAGCCATCTTCCGCGCAATCATTGAAAACGGCAAGGGTATCGAGCTGAATACCGGTTCTCTCTATCGTGGTATGGACTTTGCTCATCCGCATCCGGAGCTTCTGAAGCTCTATAGGGAAATGGGCGGCGAGATCATCACCTTCGGCAGCGATGCACATGACACGATCCATGTGGGCCATGCCTTTGACCAGGGCGCTACCCTTCTACGCTCCCTCGGATTCCGGTATTACTGTACATTCCGGGAAAGGAAAGCTGCCTTCCATACGCTGTAAGGAAGAGCCGATAACCGTATCCCGGAGCCTGAAGCATTTACCGAAATAACACAGATCCCTCAGCGCGCCGGATCTCTCCCGAAACAAAAAACACATGCCTTTTCACGCAAGCATGAACGGCATGTGTTTTTTTATGCAACATTTTGGCTTATAAGCATTCCTACTGCTGGAGTTCACCGTACTCGTCGAAGACGTATGTTACGCCGTCGATCACCTGTGTTCCGGTCACCATTACGCCGCCCTTGAGATAGTACCAGTTGCCGTCGATCTTCTTCCAGCCGGACTGCATAACGCCGTCTTTATTGAAATAATACCACTTTCCGTCGATCTTTCTCCAGCTTGTGGTCATTACGCCGCCTGCAAAGTAGAACCATCTGGTACCGATTTTTTTCCAGCCGACAACCATCTTTCCATTCGCGCCGAAATAATAGGTTTTCCCGTCTACTACCTGCTTACCGGTGTACATCGCACCATCTGTTCCGAAATAATACCAACTGCCGTCCAGTTTCTTCCATTCTGTCTGCATCACACCGCCGCCGGTGAAATGATACCACTTGCCGTCAATTTTTACCCATCCGGTCTGCATTACGCCATTGGCATTCATGTAGTACCACTTCTTGCTTACAAGTGTCCATCCGGTCTGCATCTCACCCAGATACTCATCGAAATAATACCACTTGCCGCCGATCTGCTGCCAGCCGTACTGACGCGCGCCGCTGGAGTTGTAATATCTGTAAACATCACCGGAATGATACCAGCCGGTTCTCTTGGAATAGCATGTAATATTGTAGGTGATGCTGGTTCCGGTAGAAACATAGGAACCGGAAGAATTCTTTCTGTAGACCGTTGCAACCACCTTGTAACTTCCCGTCTGGGAAACCGAAACCGTAACGCCATCCAGTTTCAGTCCTTCGGAGCTGTACTCATACAGATCCTTGGAAGCCAGCTGCTTGCCTGAACTGTTGTAAAGGATCAGGCTGACCTTCTCAACACTATCCGTTGCAGTGTACCAGAAGTAGATCGGTGCCTTATCTCCGATGGATGTGTCGACACTCGTGGAAACCGGCTCGATCTTAACGGTTGCCGCCTCTGCCGACTTCGGAATCATCATGAACGCTGCTGCCAGGATCACTGTCAGAGCGAACATAAGCCAACGTGCTCTCATTTTCTTCATGCAAATGAACCCCCTCTTCTATTAGATTCTCCGCTGCTCATGCAGTGTAAACAAAAAGTTACAAACACATTTCTATTATATCAAATGGGTCCGGTTCTGTAAACACCCTTCCGGAGCATTGATACCATAGATATTATCATTCCCAACAGTAAGATCAACGCCTGTGTTGTCACCAACATGAGCCACAACACAAAGATCCGCTCTGTTCATTTCCGGTTCGATGTAGCCTACGGAACCGACATAGAGAAGGCCATGGCCGTAATCAGGCAGGCCGTTATGGATTCCGAATACTCCATCCCCGCCTGGAAAGGCATGAACGAATACGGACCGGTGTATTTTATTGAGTATTCCGACAGCAGCCTCCAGATGGCCACAACCGTCTACTATGCCCCCACAAATCCCACCGAAGTTGTGATAAGTGACATCAATCTTCGCGTAGATAAGGCGCTCAGAGCAGCCGGAATCGAGATTCCGTTCCACTATGTCAGTGTTGTAATGAAGAACAACAATGCAATCGAATGATCTATTTCAGCAGCTTACGGATACTGTCCTCCCCCGCCAGGGGGAGGATTTTTTTAAAATGACGTACCAGACGTTCGAAGGATTCCTCCGGAGTTCTCTTATATACCGTATCCGTAAACTTTTTCCCTAAGAAATGCTCCGGCGTGGAATACTGGGCAATTCCCCATCCGTATTCATTCCCGTACTTGTCTGTCGCATATTTGAAATCACTGATGATCACATAACACTGTCTCTGAAGACGTGTTATGGAGCCGTCGAAGCCTTTCCGTCCGCCCTTCCCGTAATCCCCGAGAGCCTTCAGCGGCTTTGAGAGGATCGGTGCATTTGCATCCAGCAGATCGAAAAGAGCCTTATCTTCCTTCGAGGCCAGCCCGTCATCGAATCTCGCATCAAAGTCGTAACCGTCCCTCCGGTAATTGGCAAAATCCGGAAACCATTTCGCACTGATATAGGCCGCCTTGTTCCGGAGGAACTTGCCGTAAGCACATTTCATCTCCTGAATGACCGGTCCCTTCCATTCCCAGGCGTCCCAGAAATCCTCTGAATCATCATACCAGCATCCGGGCGCGATATGCTCCTCAAGGGAAAAGCCCTCGATATCATTCCGGAAGAATGGAACAAAGCCGAAGTCATGGATCGCACGGATCAGTTCCTCCTTCGATCCGATGGTGAAATTGTCTGCAAAGGTTCTAAATGCCATAGGGACCACCTCCGTAATTCATTGAAACGTTTTTTTCCTGTTTTCTCATTTTACACTCCGTTATCAGTAGTATAACGGACAGGATCAGAAGCGCTCCCCAGAGCACAAACAAAAGATAAGCACCGATCATAAGTGATCCATCTATAGCAACGGATGAACTGTTGAACACCGTTTCGTTCCCCCATAATCCAACCCAGATATACAAAGCGGGAGAAAAAGCCAGTGCAACCTGCAGGATTGCATTAACAATTCCCGGCCTGAACAGGCACAGAATCCCTCCAAGCGGAAGAATCAGGAATAGAATAAACAACGCTCCGGCATCAATCTCTTTGGTCAGATCGAAAAGAGAATAAGTTCCTCTTATGGACAATCCGGACAGTCCGCGTATTCCGTAAAATGGAAAAAAACAAGTAAAAATCAGTAAAGCCCAGGCAACCATTGTTATGATAGTCATTGTCTTGCTTCGATTATTACGTGGCTTTGTATCAACCAGATTATTTCCACAGTTTGAGCAGAACATCCCTCCACCGAACACCGGTGTTCCGCATCTATGGCAATAAATTCCGTTCATTTGTCCATAAGAACCTGTATTATACGAAATCGTTTTTAATTCTGATTTTTTGCCGGATATGAGATCGATTATATTTACGATTACAACAGCCAGTAACAGCAGTGAAAACAATACTATCATGATGATCGTTACGGTCCTGAAGAGACTCCAATGGTTTTCTTTTGCTGCTACAGTATTATCAGAATTCTTCATCAATTGCGTTCCGGTTTCTTTCAGCGCCGAGCCGAAAATTTTTGCCAGATCCCCATCTGTGCTTCCTGAACTCCAATATTTATTGATTTTTTCAGAAAACACTTCAATCGTCTGCGTATTAACAACATCTGAATTACCGTTTCCTGCAGCAATATAGTAGCTTTCTTCATTTCCTATAAAAACAAAGAGCAGATTTCCCGGACAATTTCCGAAGAGTTCATCATAGACTTTTTCTTCATATGTACCAGAACTTCCTTTTGCTCCATATTCATCCACAATATATAAAAACGGCCATACTCCCGTCTCATCATAGAAGTCTTCGAACCCTTCTTCAAGATATCTGCTGTTTGAACTATCAATCCAGGGTTCACCTACCGAATGGTCTTCCCAAAAGCCTCTGGATTTATCCACCTCACTGGTGTATCTCTCGCAGTCATACCCGGAATCGGACGATGTAGTATATAACCCGTCCCCTGTGTTTTTGGGTTCCTTCATGCACCCGCACACACACAGCAAAACCAGGAACATTGCAGTCAGTAAAAGAAACGCTTTTCTTCTCTTCATATCAACGCCTCGCTAATTCATTATTGCTCTGAAGAGAAAACCATCTGAAATGCCACACGTCTGGATTTCTCATCATCTACAGTACCGTCCGCATTTATTATAAGATCCTTAGAAGCCAGTCCTTTTGCTGTCATCACGCCATCCAGTTCCGGGTATTTCTCAAGTAAATAACTCCTAACAGTATCAGCGCGTTTCTGTGACAGGTCCAAATTGTATTCATATCCGCCTTTTGAATCCGTGTACCCTGAGATTTGGATTTCCGTAATCAAAGTATCCTTTGCTTCGTTTCCACATGCAGATAAAGAAAGTGCTGTTGCAATAACAAATGGAATAACTCTTCTTTTTCTGATCATTTATTATCCTCCGTAATAAAATATAGATGTTCTTATTCATGACTCGGAATCCTCCGGGACGGAATAATCTCCTTCTCCGAATCATCCAACACGGAATACTCGATTTTTCCGGTCACATCAATATCTATTACAACATTAACAATCCTGCCTTCCAAAAATTCGGAAACCTTATGTGTTCCTATGATCTCGTCATACATCCGGTTCCGGAAATTCCCTTCATAAATACGAAGTTCCGTTTCCGTTGAAACCATAAGATCCACCATCTGCCTGCTCGGTATCTTGCAAAAACGCGGGATCACCGGTTTGAATTCGCCTTCATCTCCAAACGCTACACTGATTCCCTTGTAAGCCACATCCAGCAGTAGATAATCCTGATAGATTCCTTCCATTCCCTGCAATTTCATGAGACATAGAAGCGCTCCCATTACAGCTCCGTTTGAGAAGGAAATGAGTTCCGAATCAGTATAGGATTTCAGTGTTTCTCTGAACTGATCCCTCACCAAACCGGTACAGTTCTCACAGGAAATGAAGACATTTTTTCCTGTGTTTTCCGCAGTCAAACCTGCGTCGTCATAGGCCTGCTTCACTTGAGACAGAAGATTCTTCCGGACATTATCCAGATTCCGTATATTCGAGTCCTCCTTGTAGGGAAAGATCGATGAACTCAAAATCTCGATGACACCATTACCAATCTCAGCAATCACCAGCTCAGCATAATCCGAATAGACACTGCACACAGTGAAGTGTTTCTGCGTAAGATTATACATATGATTCATGAATACTACAGCTGCAGTGGTTCCCACCAGCAGCCGCATTACATTGATATCACACTCTGATGCCGCCTTTTTTATCCGTTCCCTATCATGATAACTGCAATATGACGGGATGGCGATCACTGTAACCTTAAGTGTCTCGCCGATGTCATGCTTTATGATATCTTTAACTACATAAAGAAGTGATTTGATAATCTTACGATCCTGAAAGAGATCCTTAGTCCGAAATCCAACGGTATCCTGCAGGTATTCCAACCGCATCCTCTGTCCATCATAGTATGCGTATGATATCATATCTCCGGAAAAATCTAACGCAACAAGCATGACTGTCTCCTTTTTTACATGTTAAAAGCATTCCATCATCGTGTCATCCTGAGAGTTTTTGCCCGAAGGATCATATACCGCATAAGGGCGATGAGATTCTTCCCTTTGCCAGGAATGACATGTGGGAAGTTTTAGTAATCTAAATAAGACTCCAGCAGATTACACATCTCAGTATATGACAAATAGGTAATCGATCCTTTTTTCCCCTTGTTTTTATACAACTTGTTAATGTTTGACTGATACTCACTTTGAGTAACATACTGATCATTCCAGCGCCAGTATTCAGTCACCGTTCTCGGCCCCATAGACGCATTTTTTGCGTCTTCAGCCGTAATACCGTCTCCTTTGGCAAGCAAAGTAAATCCGTCTTCCGATAACTGATAGAGGAAGCAGTATTCATAAAACTTATATTGAAATTCTTTAAACAACAGGCCCGTCCTCGGAATGTACTCAAGACAATAGTTTATAAAACCGATAGTTGATTTAATAACCTGTCCATTTTTATACGTCACAACCGTTTCCGGTGTGCCGGCGTGACAATCAATTGCCATGATAAGTTCCGGGGTAGAATCATTATCTGAATAGATCAGAGCAAATTTAGTCCGATCACTTCCGGGTTCAACTCCCTGATCTGAAACCGAAAAGTTATAAACCTCATTCAGATAAGCAGCCGCCCAATCTGTCGATGCATCCGGAACCCATGAGCCGTCCGCACCTACACAGTACTTCCCGATCCATTGATTGGTGACCAGATAACCTTTTGCATCGAAATAATACGTCTTGCCGTCGATCTTAATCCACTGTTTCTTTGCGTACCAGCCGTTCGTATCTCCAAACCACCAGTTCTTCCCGCTCTTCCGCCAGGAAGCTTTTGCTTCACTCGTGCAGGTTCCGTTCTTATTCAACCAATATCCATGGCAGTATTCTCCAACCGCCATGGTACCATCCGTCTTGAAGAAATAGTATTTCCCGTCTATCTTCTTCCATCCGGTTACCATCGCACCGGTTTTCGGGTTGAAGTAATACCATTTTCCGCCCTTCTTAAGCCATCCGGTCTGCATGTAACCTTTTGCATTGAAATAGTACCATTTTCCATCATACTGCAGCCACTGATTCATGGCGTAGCTGCCATCCGCATACTCATACCAGTACCCGGCTTTGTTATGCTTCCAGGTACCGCTCTTTGCATCTGCGGAAGAGGAACTTCCAGCCACCCCTGCTGTCAGAAGCATGCATGAAACCAATAGCATACCGATACGTTTTCTCAGACTTCTCATAGTAAATCCTCCCTTTCGCTCATATCACTGATAATAAATCATATATTTACTTCGCCATTTCCGAGTAATCATAGGTAACAATAATCCGAATCCATTTCTCTCCCCTTTCAAAACTACCCATTCGAGCCTTTATTTCTTCCCATTACGAATTCTGGGAACAATCACAAATATACACAACAAATCATACCGCGTTATTTTCATGTGATGATTCATGCTTTTCTTACCAGTTATTATAATAAACAAAAGTCCCGGTCCGGTTCCTGCAGTTGTAAGAATTGCTTGAATTCCTGTCAAATCATGCTTATCTGAATACCCGGTCATTCTTCGGAAAACGCCGCATATCAGGCAGGTGACCATCCTACGCATTCCCAAGTATCTTCCCCACCACGTCCTTCTGCATCCGTTCCGGATCCGCGTGGAAGATATTGATCATGCGGTCATCGCCGCTCCGGTCCTTAAACGCCGGAAAAAGGAAGCCGAATTCCGGCTTCCCCGGTTCATAGTTTTCATCCGTTGGTGCTATGGTACATACCAGGAAATTGTAGACCTCTTCCGATCCTTCCATCCACGCGCCATCCGTGCCCTTCACCGGCACGTCATAGGAGCCGTAGAACATGAAGATGCAGTATTCCGAATCGGTGCGGTAACTCTCGCCCATCAGTTCGTAGAAGACACTGAGCAGTGCATCATCCTTCATCTCCCCGCTTCGTATGGCCGAAAGAAGCGGCCACATGCTCTTCTGCCTGGCCGCGCCTTCCGGGAAACGGTACTCTTTCAGCTGATCATTTGTCTCCGCAAATGGGACGGCCTTCGCCATCTCCAGATTTCTCTTCGCTTCCGGCACGGAAAGCCTTCGGAAGTTCATATTAAATGTACTGTGATCATACCCTTCCTCGTCCATGTATGCACCTGCGATCCGGGCAAAACAGTTGCGCGCCGGTGTCATACGCCGGGTAAGCTCCAGCATATCCTCTCTGTTGATCATTTTATCTCCGTTCTATAAAACCCAATCTATTCATGCCATGACTCCCTGTTCAGAATCCTGCCATGACCCATAACACCACCCTGTCTCATATACGTCAAAAATCAATTCTGTATCTGACACATTTCATCATTCCGTAAAATGCTTCACCCGTCATACCCTACGCCGCGAAGGATTGCCCTGCTGACCACTTCGGCCGCAAGCGTTCCCACCAGATCCATATCCGCTTTTACCTTTCCTACGGAGACTGCATAAATGGTGTCCCCGTCACAGGAGGTGTGGACCGGCCGGATGGAACGTGCATATCCGTCCTGGGCCATGCCGGCGATCTTGCAAAGCTGTGCCTTGGAAAAGTCCGCATTCGTGATCACTACCGAAAGTGTGGTATTCCCGGTGAACTTATTCTCAACCGGTGTCGTGTCAGACGTCATATACTCCAGGGTGCTACGAAGTCCCTTCTTATCCTCCGTAAGGAGGCCTGCTACCTGTTTTCCGGTCCTTGGGTCATAGATATCTCCCAGTGCATTTACAACAACGATGGCTCCAATCCTGAGATCTCCCACTTCCACAGCATAGCTTCCGATCCCGGCCTTCATGCTGGTGTCCATCCCGGCGATCTTGCCCACTGTGGCTCCGCACCCCACACCGTAATTTCCGTCCCGGTAGTTTGGTGCTTCCATCGCCGTTTTTGCCGCCCGGTAACCCATTTCCGCATCCGGCCGGACCCTCGGATCCCCTACGGTCAGATCAAAGATATCCGACTGTACCACCAGCGGAACCCTGGTCACTTCCACATCAAACCCGATATTCTTCTCCTCCAGATAACGCATGACGCCGTTTGCCGCACCCAGTCCGAAGGCGCTTCCACCCGCCAGGACCACTGCATGGATCGTCTCCGCAGCCATCAGCGGATTCAGCAGCTGGGTGTCACGGGATGCAGGGCCTCCGCCCCGCACATCGATCCCTGTTTTCATGCCCTCCGGCATCTGCTCCGTACAGAGAACCACGGTACAACCGGTGGCCGCCTCCGGATCCTCGCACTGTCCGATCCCCACGGGACCGATATCGGATATACTTATTTCCTTCATAATTCCTCCAGCACTTCCCGCAGTTTCCCGCAGATCGCTGCGTATTCATTTAAAAATGCATCCGCATCTCCCTGCACGAAATCGGCATCATTATCCCTTGCCGCAAATTCATGCTTCTTCGCTCTCTCACTGAAGGCCTTCATACCGATGGTGGCCATGGAGCCCTTAATGGTATGCGCATCGATCCTGTATGCATTCAGGTCATTTGCCTCCAGGCTCTTTCGCATCTTGTCACAGCGTCCGCTGCATTCCGATGCCACGTCCGACAGGATCTCCATAAGAAAGCTTTCATCATCCGCACAGTAACTGAGCGCCGTTTCATAATCCAGCCCTTCTATGGCAGCCAGTTTCCGCCGCAGCGGGGATGCATCCGCGGATAAAGCGCCCGAAGACTCCGTCTCCTCCTCAACCTGTCCGGCCTTTACCTTATCCTGCGGGAGAAGGCCCTGAACAGTCAGTTCCAGCGTTGCCGAATCCAGCGGCTTGGTCAGATAATCATCAAAGCCTGCATCCAGATACGTCTGACGGCTTCCTGCCACGGCATTTGCGGTAAGGACCACTGCCTTCGTCTCCCGGTTCAGCGAACGTTCATCCGTCCGGATGATACGCAGTGTCTCGACACCGTCAGGCTCGGGCATCATATGATCCAGAAGGATCAGGTCATACTGCTTCTCCCTGCAAAGCTCGATGGCACGTGTTCCCGAGCTGCAAAGATCCGGCTGGATCCCGGTCCGCTTAAGGAACAGCTTTACGATGGTCAGGTTCGACTGATTATCATCCACTGCAAGAACCTTCGCATCCGGAGCCGTAAATCCACAGACTTCCGGTGCGGTTTCCGGTTCGTAGCGTTTCTCCATAAAGTTGCTCTGCAGTGGATCCTTTTTCTGATATTTTACGGGAAGCTTAACCCAGAACTCGGAGCCTTTTCCGAATTCACTTTCAACCCCCAGGGTTCCGTTCATGGAATCCACAATACTCTTCACAATGGCAAGTCCCAGGCCGGTACCCTCGATATTTGCATTGGATTTTGTATCCGCCCTTGAAAAGGCTTCAAAAAGATGCTCCTGCTCCTCCTTACGGATGCCCTTGCCGGTATCCTTCACCAGAAGCTTCAGTTCATAGCCTTCGCCCTCCGTGTATTCTCCGCCGAGCACCAGTGTAACGGTTCCTTCATCCGTATATTTCACAGCATTATTCAGAAGATTGACAAGGATCTGACGGATCCGGAATTCGTCGCTGATCAGCTCGTTCGGGATTTCATTCCTGATCTCGGTGGTAAGCTCCAGCGGTTTCTCACTGGCTCTTTCCTGTACCATGGAAATCACGTCATACAGCATATCGGACACCAGGAATCTTGCTTCCGTGATCTCCTGCTTTCCGGCCTCGATCTTCGAAAAGTCCAGCACATCATTTACAAGCATAAGGAGCATCTTTCCGGAGGATTTGATGCTTCTGGAGTATTCACCGATGGCTTTATCCTTATTCTCCCGGAGGATCATCTCGTTCATACCCAGGATGGCATTGATGGGCGTCCGGATCTCATGGGACATACTGGCAAGGAATTTCGTCTTTGCTTCCGAAATGTCTATGGCGTGCTGTTTCTCCATATTGATGAGACGGATATCGTTCACCTGCTGGATCACAACGAATATTAACAGGAACGCGAGTCCGATCACCATCGGAAGCGCTTCATTTGTCGTTGTTACCATGAGAATGATCATGATCTCCGTAAGACAGCAGAGCAGGAAGCCCAGGAAACCGATAAATGTGTACTTGTAATCTCCGATCTTTCCTCTTACCGCATCTATGATCAGGATCACAATGGACGCTATGGAAAGACCCGCCAGGATCAGGTTGATCACCGAAGTGGTATGATAGAAAGGAAGCACGCCTGTGAAATGCAGAAGCGGCCAGATGACAGCATTCAGTGCGGAAATGAGCAGGATCACCGACATACTCTTTTGATACCTTCCGCGCTGGACGGAGTTCAGATAGATGGCAGGCGCAAAGGGTATCATGAAACAGATCAGATAATTCATGATACCATTCACATGGTATACCCCGAGGATAAACGGCCAAAGGAAGGAATCCGTTATGATCCATGTTGAGATCACAGTGATACCCAGTGCACCGTACATCATGTCGATCTTCATCTTGTACACATATCGAAGGACAAAGCTGACAATGATCACCACAACGGAGAATATGAATACGATAAATGCAAGGATAAATGAGGGGCCGGACCCCTGCATGAGATAATTGAATGCCCCGAAACGGGTACTGATAAAGGTTTCCGGAACGATCTGTCCGTCCTTGATCTTCGAGGTCCGGACCATCCGGACTTCTTTACCCGAATCCGCATCCGACAGAGGAACCATCATGTAGAATTTTTTAATGGAGCCGCCGGGAACATTCACATCCCGTTCCTCCACAAAATCGTCTCTCAGTTCGTCGTTGATATAGACCTCTATATTCTTTCTTGTATAGAAGAACAGATACTCATTGTCCCTGATATTCTCCGGAAGCATTGCACGGATCGTATAATCCTTTGTATCATCCTTTCCGGTAACATAGGTCCTTCCTGCAGCAAATTCATCTCCCAGATTATCACTTACGATCCACCGGTCAATA
>JAFRWY010000014.1 GCA_017437905.1 Eubacterium sp. | reverse complement strand
CTGTTGCAAACTTCAAACTCCGTGAGGGCATGCCCATCGGATGTAAGGTAATTCTTCGTGGCGAGCGTATGTATGAGTTCGCTGATCGTCTGATCAACCTGGCACTGCCGCGAGTACGTGACTTCCGTGGCGTCAGCGCAGATTCCTTCGACGGAAGAGGAAATTATGCTCTGGGTATCAAGGAGCAGATCATCTTCCCGGAGATCGAATACGATAAGGTTGACAAGGTTCGTGGTATGGACGTTATCTTCGTAACCACAGCAAGAACCGACGAGGAAGCAAGAGAGTTACTGAGACTGTTCGGTATGCCGTTTAGAAAGTAAGGAGGAAGTATCATGGCAAAGACTGCAATGAAAATAAAGCAGCAGAGAAAGCAGAAGTTCTCCACCAGAGAGTATACACGTTGCAAGATCTGCGGCCGTCCGCATGCTTACCTTAGAAAGTACGGAATCTGCAGAATCTGCTTCCGTGAGTTAGCATACAAGGGCGAGATCCCGGGCGTGAAGAAATCCAGCTGGTAGAATGAAAGGAGGACAAGGCAATGGCAATTAGCGATCCGATCGCGGATATGCTCACAAGAATCCGCAATGCAAATACAGCAAAGCATGACACCGTAGATATCCCTTCTTCCAAGATGAAGAGGGCTATCGCAGACATCCTTCTTTCCGAGGGATATGTAAAGTCCGTTGAAATCGTAAATGACGGCAAGTTTGACGTGATCCGCATCACACTGAAGTATGGCAAGGATAAGAACGAGAAGGTCCTCTCCGGACTTCGTCGTATCTCCAAGCCGGGTCTTCGGATCTATGCAGATACAGAGAATCTTCCTAAGGTTCTGGGCGGTTACGGAACAGCCATCATTTCCACCAACAAGGGTGTGATCACCGACAAGGAAGCACGCAAGCTGAATGTAGGTGGCGAAGTACTGGCATTCATCTGGTAAGATGCATGTCATTCTGAATGAAGTGAAGAATCCCATCACTTAAAACCATATGTTTTTAATCATAAATGGAGGTAAAGGCAAATGTCACGTATCGGAAAAATGCCTATCGCTATTCCTGCAGGCGTAACTGTAGATATAGCAGAAAATAATAAGGTGACGGTAAAGGGACCGAAGGGCGAGCTGTCCAGACAGCTGGCACCGGAGATGGAACTGAAGATCGACAACGGTGAACTCACCGTGAACCGTCCGAACGATCTGAAGAGAAATAAGTCTCTGCATGGTCTCACAAGAACACTTATTCACAACATGGTCATCGGCGTTACAGACGGCTACAAGAAGACCCTGGAAGTAAACGGTGTAGGTTACCGTGCTTCCAAGCAGGGCAAGAAGCTGGTTCTGAACCTCGGTTACTCCCATCCGGTCGAGATGGAGGATCCGGAAGGCCTGACGACGGAAGTACAGGACAACAAGATCATTGTCAGCGGTATCGACAAGGAGAAGGTTGGCCAGTATGCCGCAGAGATCCGGGAGAAGAGAGCACCGGAGCCGTACAAGGGCAAGGGAATCAAGTATGATTACGAGGTGATCCGTCGCAAGGTTGGTAAGACCGGTAAGAAATAATAGAAGGAGTGAATAAGATGATTAATAAAGAATCCAGAAGTGAAGTTCGTGCTAAGAAACATCTGAAGATTCGCAATCGTTTCAGCGGCACTGCAGAGCGCCCGAGACTGGCAGTCTTCAGAAGCAACAATCATATGTACGCTCAGGTAATCGATGACTCCGAAGGAAAGACCCTTGTAGCAGCATCCACACTGGAGAAGGCTGTGAAGTCAGAACTGGAGAAGACAAATGACGTAGATGCAGCAGCTTACGTTGGCAAGGTGATCGCAGAGCGTGCGATCGCAGCCGGAATCAAGGAGGTCGTTTTCGACCGTGGCGGCTTTATCTATCAGGGTAAGATCAAGGCTTTGGCAGATGCTGCAAGAGAAGCCGGTCTGGAATTCTAATAAGGAGGAACGAACGTAATGAAAAAGATCGACGCAAGTCAGTTAGAATTATCCGATAGCGTAGTACAGATCAGACGAGTTACGAAGGTTGTTAAGGGCGGTCGTAACATGCGTCTGGCAGCACTCGTCGTAGTCGGAGACCGGAATGGACACGTAGGTGTCGGTGTCGGAAAGGCAGCAGAAATCCCGGAGGCTATCCGGAAAGCAAAGGAAGATGCGATCAAGAACCTGATCGAGGTTCCGATCAACGAGGCAGGAAGTATCCCCTACGGTTACACAGGTGAGTTCGGAAGCGCTACCGTTCTTCTGAAGTCTGCTCCGGAAGGTACCGGTATCATCGCCGGTGGTCCGGCACGTTCCGTACTGGATCTGGCAGGTTATCGCAACATCCGTACAAAGTCTCTTGGTTCCAACAACAAGAGAAATGTCGTTCTTGCTACACTGAATGGTCTGAAGGCTATCCAGGATCCGAACGAGATCGCAAAGCGCCGCGGCAAATCCGTGGAAGAGATTCTTGGCTAGGAGGATAAAAGAGATGGCAGATAAGTTAAAAGTAACACTTGTAAAGTCACCGATCAGTGCACTTCCGAAGCACAGAAGAACGGTTGAAGCTCTTGGCCTGACCAAGATGCACAAGACCGTGGAGCTGCCGAACAACGCAGCAACCAAGGGTATGATCGCACAGGTTGGCTACATGCTTAAAGTAGAAGAAGCATAACAGATGGATATTTGCGAAGCATATATCCGGGTGTGAAGTCATACGGCGCAGCCGCAACAGCGGCAAAGGTGGATGACGAAACCCTAGAAAAAGGAGGAGAATCATGGATTTATCAACACTTGCACCTGCAGAAGGCGCGGTAAGCCGTGACGATTTCCGCCGTGGCCGTGGCCATGGATCAGGAAACGGAAAAACAGCAGGTAAAGGACATAAAGGACAGAAGGCACGTTCCGGAGCACCGAGACCGGGCTTCGAAGGTGGCCAGATGCCGCTGTACAGACGTCTCCCGAAGAGAGGTTTCACATGCAGAAATCATAAGGAGATCGTAGCACTGAACCTGGATGTTCTGAATCGTTTTGAGGACGGTGCAGAAGTGACGGTTGAGACTCTGGTGGAAGCAGGCATTGTAAAGAATCCGCGTGACGGAGTAAAGATTTTAGGAAATGGAGAGTTGACAAAGAAGCTCACTGTTAAGGTCAATGCAGCAAGTGCTGCAGCGATCGAAAAGATTGAAGCTCTTGGCGGAAAAGTAGAGGTGAAGTAAATGTTCAAAACCTTGAAAAACGCATTGAAGGTAAAGGAGATCCGAAACGGACTCCTCTTCACCTTCTTTGTCATCATCATAGTTCGTCTGGGATCATGGATCCCTGCGCCCGGAATCGATACTTCCAAGCTCGGGAACATCACGGACGGTCTGGGTGAAACTGCATCGGAGATTCTGAATACCCTGACCGGTGGTTCCATTTCCCGTATGACGATCTTCGCGTTATCGGTAACACCTTACATCACGGCATCCATCATTATGCAGCTCCTTACCATCGCCATCCCGGCTCTGGAGGAGATGCAGAAGGACGGCGATGACGGACGTAAGAAAATCACCGCGATCACGCGTATCGTATCCATCGTACTGGCAATCGTTGAGTCCCTTGGTCTTACCATCGGCTTCGGACGTGCCGGTATCCTGAAGGAATATAATGCATTCAATGTTATCGTAGTTGTTATCGCACTCACCACCGGTAGTGCACTGGTTATGTGGCTGGGTGAGCGGATCAGTGAGAGAGGCATCGGAAACGGTATCTCCATCATCCTTCTCATCAACATCATTTCCCGTATCCCGAGTGACCTTAAGTCTCTTTGGGAGATGTTCGTAAGCGGCAAGGATGTGGTCCACATGACATTTGCAATCGTGATCATTCTGGGTGTTATCCTGGCAACCACGGTGCTGACCGTCATCCTGCATGACGCAGAGCGCCGTATTCCGGTAACCTATGCCCAGAAGACCGCAGGACGTCAGAGAATGACAGCAGGAAGATCCACTCACATTCCGTTAAAGGTGAACACCGGTAACGTTATGCCGATCATCTTTGCTTCCACGCTGATGTCCATCCCCTCCGTCATCATCAACCTGTTCAGCATCAAGGTTGAGAGCACGGTGGGTAACAGGATCCTGGAAGGACTGAACTCCAACTACTGGTTCCGTCCGGGATATCCCTGGGCATATATCGGACTTGGAGTTTATATCCTGCTGGTTATCTTCTTCGCATATTTCTACACATCGATCTCTTTCAATCCGATGGAGATCTCGCAGAACCTGAAGAAGGGCGGCGGATTTATCCCCGGTATCCGTCCGGGCAAGCCGACACAGGATTACCTGAATGCAATCCTGAATTATATTGTCATCATCGGAGCCTTCGGTCTGATGCTGGTGGCACTGATCCCGATCTTCTTCAACGGAAGATTCGGTGCGAATGTATCCTTCGGTGGTACATCCCTGATCATTATCGTCGGTGTTATCATCGAGACCATCAAGCAGATCGAGTCCAAGATGGTGGTTCGGAACTATTCCGGATTCCTGAACTAAGGTGTCCCGGATTTCGGAATTCAGTAAATAAAGATTCTCCGTTTCGCCCGGTGGGACAGGTCTGTCAGCCCGGGTGAGGCGAAGGATCTTATGCATTTTTCAGAAGGGAGTAGCATTTATGAAGATTATCATGTTGGGAGCACCTGGTGCCGGAAAAGGTACACAGGCAAAAATGATTGCAGCAAAGTATGAGATCCCGCACATTTCCACCGGCGACATCTTCCGTGCAAATATCAAGCAGGGAACCGAACTCGGTAAGAAGGCGAAGGAATATATGGATCAGGGCGCACTGGTTCCGGATGAACTGGTAGTTGATCTGATCATGGATCGTTTTGCACAGGATGACTGCAAGAACGGTTACGTTCTGGATGGTTTCCCGCGCACGATCCCCCAGGCAGAAGCCCTGGATGCAGCATTGGCTAAGAATGGTGAGACCGTGGATTATGCCATCAATGTGGACGTACCGGATGAGAACATCGTAAATCGTATGGGCGGACGTCGTGCATGCGTAGGCTGCGGTGCAACCTATCATATCAAGTATAACGCTCCGAAGGTAGAGGGTATCTGTGATACCTGCGGCGCTGAGCTGATCCTTCGTGACGATGACAAGCCGGAGACCGTTCTGAACCGTCTTTCCGTATATCATGAGCAGACACAACCGCTCATCGATTACTATGAGAAGGCAGGTATCGTACGGAACGTTGACGGAACACAGGATATGAAGGATGTGTTTGACGCCATCGTAGCAATCCTTGAGAACTGATTTCGCGGATTGTGAATGTAACCTTTGAGTGCTGATTCCATTGTAGGAGGAGAAATAGTATATGTCGAAAGCAGACGAGATCGAGTGCGAAGGCGTAGTGCTGGAGAAGCTTCCGAACGCAATGTTCACCGTAGAACTTGAGAACGGACATCAGATCCTGGCCGTGATCAGTGGTAAACTGAGAATGAATTATATCAAGATCCTTCCGGGCGATAAGGTTACGGTCGTGCTTTCCCCGTATGATCTGTCCAAGGGACGGATCACCTGGAGAGCGAAGTGACGCGAACTACAAGCGGTGCGTGGATGCGAGCATAACGTACGACTTGAGCGAAGCTCAAGGGAGTACGATTATGCGAGCAGGCACATAGCGCGCCAGCGCGATCTCGACGGATGCGGCGCATCCGGAGAGACGCACCGCGTAGCATACAGAGTGGATGCGAGCATACGCACCGCGCAGAAATATTATGAAAAATCCACTTGCATTTTATTTGAAAAAATGGTAGAGTAGTGGATTGCAGAGACTTTTCGACAGATGGGCAAACTATGCCCATCTGTCGATTAAGGTCGTTTTGCCCCCAACCCAAGGCAGAACCGGCCCATACAGTCTGTAAAGAAACAAGGAGAAATGCAGAAAGGAGAGTATTTTAATGAAGGTTCGTGCATCTGTAAAACCGATTTGCGATAAGTGCAAAGTCATTAAAAGAAAAGGCAGAATCCTGATTATCTGCGAGAATCCGAAGCATAAGCAGAGACAAGGCTAATCCCTGTCAACGTTGTGAATCGGGTTTGAAACCCAGCGGCTGAAAAAACAGAGCACGCTTAACAGGAAGACGTGCGACGGGCACACGAGTTTCGTCATACCTCGTGATGCTACATGTGGATGCGTGCATTCATGGGTAAGTAAATTTCACCTCCTGCGTCCATACAGGAGTTACCCGGGTGATGTGCCTTATGCTGTTGAGAAGCCATTCAACAGCGAATCATTAATTATCGGAGGTAAAAAAAATGGCTCGTATTTCAGGTGTGGATTTACCGAGAGAGAAGCGCATTGAGATCGGACTTACCTATATCTATGGTATCGGTCTTTCTACTTCTAAGAAGGTTCTGACAAGTGCAGACGTAAATCCCGACACAAGAGTTCGTGATCTGACAGACGATGAGGTACGTCGGATCAGCGATGTGATCAATGAGACACTTATGGTAGAAGGTGACCTTCGCAGAGAGACTGCGCTGAATATCAAGCGTCTCCAGGAGATCGGTTGCTATCGTGGAATCCGTCACAGGAAGGGACTTCCGGTACGTGGACAGAACACCAAGAACAACGCACGTACACGTAAGGGACCGAGAAAGACGGTAGCTAACAAGAAGAAGTAATAATGGAGGATAACGTTCATGGCAAGTGCTAAGACGACGAAGAAAGTAACCAAAAAGCGTAACAGAAAGATCGTTGAACATGGACAGGCTCATATTCAGTCTTCTTTCAATAACACGATCGTAACGCTGACAGATGCACAGGGAAATGCACTCTCCTGGGCAAGCGCAGGTGAGCTCGGATTCAGAGGCTCCAAGAAGTCTACACCGTATGCTGCACAGATGGCAGCAGAGAAGGCTGCAAAGGATGCAGCTCCCTACGGCCTGAAGACACTGGATGTTGAGGTTAAAGGACCCGGTTCCGGACGTGAGGCGGCGATTCGTGCGCTGGCTGCATGCGGACTTGAGGTTCAGACCATCAAGGACGTGACACCGGTTCCGCATAACGGATGCCGTCCGCCGAAGAGAAGAAGAGTCTGATTAGGAGGTACAGAATACTATGGCTATTAATAAGACACCGATCCTTAAAAGATGTCGTTCTCTGGAACTGGAGCCGGCATATCTTGGTGTAAATAAGAAGTCCAACCGCAAGAATACACATTCCATGCGGAAGAAGAGTGAGTATGCACTTCAGCTTCGTGAGAAGCAGAAGGCAAAGTTCATCTACGGTGTACAGGAGAAGCCCTTCCGTAACATGTACGAGAAGGCTGAGCGTATGCCGGGTCTGGTTGGTACCAACCTGATGACTCTTCTTGAGCTGCGTCTGGACAACATCATTTTCCGTATGGGCTTTGCCCGCACACGTCGTGAGGCACGTCAGGTCGTATCTCACCGTCACGTGCTTGTAAACGGAAAGATCGTGAACATCCCGTCCTACAAGGTAGAGGCAGGCGATGTGATCGAGATCAAGGAGAAGAGCAAGTCTCTTCAGAGATTCAAGGATATCGTAGAGGCTAACGGCGGTGTTGCCGTACCGGCATGGATGGAGGCAAGCTCCGAGACACTGTCCGGCAAGGTAATTGAGAAGCCGATCCGTGAGCAGATCGATGTTCCTGTAAATGAGACCCTTATCGTCGAGTTGTATTCCAAGTAATTCCTCATTTTAAGCCGGACAGACCGGCATGGCATCATACACCGGATCACGGTGTTGTGTTACATATCATTTTAACTGGAGTAGAACTAAATATTGGAAGTGGCCGCATAAAATGTGGCCGGATCGACGAATAAGGAGGAGCAGATCGCATGTTTGAATTCGAAAAGCCGAGAATTGAGATCGCAGAGATTTCAGAGGATAACAGATACGGAAGATTTGTTGTCGAGCCTTTGGAGAGAGGCTATGGTACCACGCTGGGAAATTCCCTTCGTCGAATCATGCTGTCTTCCCTTCCGGGCACGGCAGTCAGCTTCGTAAAGATCAAGGGTGTGCTGCATGAGTTCAGTTCGATTCCGGGAGTGAAGGAAGATGTGACTGAGATCATCATGAACATCAAAGAGCTTCACATCAAGAATAATTCCAACAGCCAGGAGCCGAAGATCGCTTATATCGAGGCTTCCGGAAATACGGTTGTTACGGCAGCGGACATCAAGGTGGACAGCGATATCGAGATCCTGAATCCGGAACTCGTGATCGCAAACCTGAGCGGTCCGGACGCTGTTCTGGATATGGAGCTTACCATCCGCAACGGCAGAGGTTATGTCAGTGCGGACAAGAACAAGGAACTGGATTCCGCAATCGATACGATCGCAGTGGACTCCATTTTCACACCGATTGAGCGTGTGAACCTGACGGTAGAGAATACCCGTGTCGGCCAGATCACAGACTATGACAAGCTGACACTGGATGTTTATACCAACGGAACACTTGCACCGGATGATGCAGTCAGCCTTGCAGCAAAGGTTCTGTCTGAGCATCTGGCACTCTTCATCGACCTGTCCGAGTCTGCCCAGCAGATGGATGTCATGGTTGAGAAGGAAGAGGAGGATAAGGATCGTGCAGTTACCATGTCCATCGATGAACTGGAGCTGTCGGTACGTTCTTACAACTGCCTGAAGCGTGCAGGCATCAATACTGTTAAAGAGCTTTGCGACAAGACTCCCGAGGATATGATGAAGGTTCGTAACCTGGGCCGGAAGTCCCTTGAGGAAGTCCTCGGCAAGCTGAAAGAACTTGGACTCTCTCTGAATACCGGAGAAGAGTAGATCACCGCCTAAGCAGAAGGAGTGGAACTGCAGAGCAGCTCCGTAGTAAGCAAGGCGAAGACCCGCGTCACGGGTAAGGAGGATAATTCATATGGCTATGTACAGAAAGCTCGGAAAGAAGAGCGATCAGAGAAAAGCATTACTTCGCAACCAGGTAACACAGCTGATCTATCACGGAAAGATCAAGACAACCGAGGCAAGAGCCAAGGAAGTTCGTAAGATCGCAGAGAAGCTGATCACCATGGCAGTGAAGGAAAAGGATAACTTCGATGAAGTTGAGGTAACTGCAAAGGTTGCCCGCAAGGATAAGGACGGCAAGCGTGAGAAGCACGTGGTTGACGGCAAGAAGGTAACTCTTTACGATGAGATCAAGAAGACCGTAAAGAAGGACCAGCCCAGCAGACTGCATGCACGTCGTGAGATGCTGAAGGTTCTGTATCCGATCGTTGAGACCCCGACAGAGGCTGCCGGCAAGAAGAAGGCAACCAAGAAGGTGGATCTGACAGAGAAGCTCTTCAGCGAGCTGGGTGTAAAGTATGCCGGACGTAACGGCGGTTACACACGTATTGTGAAGATCGGACAGCGTAAGGGTGACGGAGCGATGGAAGTCATTCTCGAACTCGTATAAGCTGAAAGAAGTGTAAATTAAAAGGGGATATCGTGAAAGCGGTATCCCCTTTTTTCCACAATTTGCGGAACGAAGGCGGAGAGGGACACTCTGCCATGAACGGAGAACCATGGGACTGGATATAAGGATCAAAAATCTACAATTTCATCATGTACCGGGCAGCCGGGTGGATGCTGAGATCCGTGCGGGAGAGGTCGTGGGGATCACGGGAGCCAACGGTGCCGGTAAAACGGAAATGCTCCGGCTGATCGCAGGGATCCTCCGTCCGAAGTCCATGGGAGAGATCATGATCGACGGACTGGATCCCTTCCATGGGAGAGATCTGGAGAAGCTGCACCGGAGGATCGGTTTCCTGCAGCAATCTCCGAAGGACACCATGGTCTTTTCCAAAATGATCCAGGATGCACCCTTCGGTCCGGAGAATCAGGCAGTGGATCCGGATGTGATCCGGAAACGCTGGGAGGGGCTGAAGGGACGGCTCCTTACCGGGATTCCGGAAAACCGGGACTTTGACACCCTGAGCGGTGGTCAGCAGCAGAGGGCTGCGCTGGTGTCCGTTCTGATGCTGCGGTCCCAGATCCTTCTGCTGGATGAACCCACCTCCATGCTGGGCCGGAAGGAAGGACAGGAGGTTCTGCAGCTGGTGCTGAAGCTGGCGAAGCGGAGTGAACAGACCGTGCTGCTGGTTTCTCATGATCCGGAGGTGCTGAAACGCGCGGACCGGGTACTGCTCCTGGAGGGCGGAACCCTGAGACGGGTGAGGAAGGCGGAGATTGCCGCTATTACCGCTGCCATGGGGGCGTCTGCCAAGGCTCCGGCGAAGGCATCCGGAAGGAAGGGAGCCGGTTCGGAGGAAGAAAAGACGGCCGGAACAACAGGTGCTACCCGTGAGGGAGAGAAACCGGATGGATCCGCACCGGGACAGATGGCTGGACTTGTCAATCCCCTGGATCAGTTCGCATATGAGAGTAAGACGGATCCGGTAAATGATTCCGTAGCGGTTACTTCCCGTTCCGGGGAGGGAGCAGTCCGCTGGATCATGAAGAAGCGGCCGGTTTCCATGTCTCCGATGATCACACTCAGGGATGTTACAGTCCGGTACGGAAGGAATACGGTGGCGGAACATTTCCATGCGGAGGTGTGTCCGGGAGGATATTATGAAATGACCGGAGGCACCGGATCCGGGAAGAGCACGTTATGTAAACTGATGAACGGGACGCTTTTTGCATCCGCCGGAGAGGTGGTAGTGAACGGAATGCGTCTTCCCATGGCGGGAGAGAAGCGGAAAACCTTTTTCGGAAAGAAGGATCCGGGACTGGGAGCTGTCCGCAGGTTCGCAGGATATGCCATGCAGAGCCCGGAGGATCAGTTGTTTGAGACCTCGGTGATCTTCGATGTGATGTGCGGACCGCTGCATGCGGGACGGAGGGCCATGGAAGCCAGACAGGACGCGGAGGAAGCGCTCCGGGAGATGGAGATCCCGGAGACACTCTGGGAGCGAAGACCGGAAAGGCTTTCCGCAGGAGAAAAGAGGCGTGTTGCCATCGCGGGAATTCTGGCCATGCATCCCCGGGTACTGATCCTGGATGAACCCTATGCGGGACTGGATGCGGAGGGCTGTTGGATCATCAGGAAAACAATTCGAAATTATGTAAATCAAAACCGGGCGGTGGTGGTGACAACACACGGATGATGCACCCGGTCCGGGGAGAGTAGAATCCGACAAATGCTCCCTGCAGGAGAGAAGGCAACATCTGCCGAAGCAGGGAAGCACTGGAAGGCATGGCCGTTCTACGGACGGAGCATGACGAATGCAGCAGTAAATGAAGGGATACACCATGGAAAAGGACGTGACCGCGGGCCGGTACATCAGCGGAGAAGGGATTCTCCGTCAGCTGGACCCGAGATGCAAACTTTATATGATCCTGGCTTATGTGATCCTGACGCTTCTGTCGGCACATCCGGCAGCCCTGGGAATATCCACGGTGGTTCTGATCGTGGCATGGGGGATGTCATATCTTCCGGCAGTGGGAATTCTGAAGTCGGCACGGGGCGTGCTCCTGATGCTGGTCATTTCCGAGCTTTTCAGCCTGATCTGGCTTCCGGTGGATGTGGTTCTGCTCAGCTTCTGGAGGCTTTCGCTGATCATCCTGATGTCGGTGATCTTCTCAAAGACCACAGAACCCAGGGATATCCTGGATGGTCTTCGGACCGGCTTCCCCATCGGAGAAGGCGCAGCCATGTCCCTGGCCATCGCACTGGATTTTCTGCCCCGTCTCGGACGGGAAATGGAGCGTCTGAAGGTGGCGGCCGCATCCCGCGGAGCCCTCTATGACGAAGGGAACGTATTTGCCCGGGCCAAAGAGATGCTTCCGCTTCTGATCCCGCTGTTCCGGAGTACTCTCGGATCTGCCGGACGTCTGGCGGATGCCATGGATCTCAGGGGATACAATGCGGGGGTAAAGCGTACCCGTATGGAGCCGCTGAAATACTGCCGGAGAGATTATATTGCACTACTGGCCGTGCTGGGATATGCGATCCTGATCCTTCTGACACGGATCTTTCTCTGACCGGTATCTGCCGGAATGGATCGGATGAACCGGTGACAGGCTCCGGATCCTGCATGGAGTCTGCGAAGACAGCTGGAGGGAGAACAGGAATGAAAAGAGTTATGTTAACCGTCGCCTATGACGGGACCAATTACTGCGGCTGGCAGCTGCAGCCCAACGGCATAACCATTGAAGAAGTTCTGAACCGGGAGCTTTCCGCCCTTTTGGGAGAGGAAATCCGGGTGACCGGAGCCAGCCGGACGGATTCGGGGGTCCATGCCCTCGGGAATCTGGCTGTGTTCGATACGGAGACCCGTATCCCCGCAGAGAAGCTATCCTTTGCCATGAACACACGTCTTCCGGAAGATATCCGCGTCGTGGGATCAAGAGAGGTTCCCGCGGATTTCCATCCGAGGCACTGTGATTCCGTGAAAACCTACGAATACCGGATCTGGAATGATACCTTTGCGAATCCCACGGTGCGTCTTTACAGTAAATTCTGCTATTATAAGCTGGATGTGGACCGCATGCAGAAGGCGGCCAACGTGCTGGTGGGGACCCATGATTTCGCCAGCTTCTGCTCTGCAGGAAGCCAGGCCGCCACAACGGTCCGTACCATCACCGGGATCACCGTGGAGCGTGACCCGGAAGAACCCCGGATGGTCCGGATCCGTGTCCGGGGAACCGGATTCCTCTACAATATGGTCCGGATCATTTCCGGGACACTTCTCGAGATCGGCATGGGACAACGTCCCGTGGAAGATATGAAGGCAATCCTCGAAGCCTGCGACCGGGGAAAGGCCGGCCTCACCGCCGAACCCCAGGGGCTGACACTGATCAGAATTATGATCCCGGAGCTTCAGGAGGGGGCGGAGAATGTCCCCGGCTGACTCTCGGTCCGGCTATGGAATAAGAGATAAGGCGCTGTCCGTGACATGGACACGGCGCCTTATTTTATTGGTGCAAATCATACACTTTTGGTATATACTTATATTGGGATTGTATGTGAGTGAACACAACCCATATGAGCCCACCGCACTGAAATAATGGAGAAAATGCGTATGGGAGAAAGAAAGACAATTGCATTTCTGGTCAGTGGTCTTATGGATGACTTTACCATCAAGATGTGTAACGGCGTGATGAGTGAAAGCGCCCATTTTGACATTAACCTGGTGGTTGTCCCGGTGAAGTATATCGACCGTGATCTGACAGGCATTCCCGACCAGTACGAATATCAGTATAAGACCAATGCCTGCAATCTTCTTCCGGAAAATGTGGATGCGATGATGATCGCGGCGGATTGTATCGGATGTCTTACAACGAAAGAGAATCTGATGCATTTCATTGATTCCCTTCCGAAGGTGCCGACGGTGATGGTGGCTGCCAACATCGAGGGATATCCCTGTGTGATCTTCGATAATAAAGCCGGCGTCCGGGAAGGACTTACCTATCTGGTGGAGAAACTGGGGATCCGGAAGATCGCCATGCTGGGCGGTTCGGACAAGCATTTTGATACAAGAGAGCGTAGAGAGGTCTATGACGAGATCCGGATCAAATATGATCTGCCTTATCGTGACACCATGTTCGTGGAGACCAATCTCAGTTATACCAGCCGGAATGAGGCAGAACTGCTTCTGGACATGAATCCCGATCTGGAGGCGGTATTCTGCGTCAATGACGACGTGGCCCGTGCCCTGTACGAGGTTATGCGCGACCGCGGTCTGCAACCCGGAAGAGACATTAAGGTGATGGGCTTTGATAACAGCCAGGTGGCTGCCATGGTAAGCCCGGCGCTTTCCACCGTGGATGCGGACGCCATCGAGCTGGGCCGGCACGGCCTGCGGATGCTCATGCGGACACTGGCGGGTGAGACGCTGGGGGTGGAGACCACACCGACCCGGTTTATCCTTCGCGATTCCTTCGGAGGAATGGAAGAAGCCGTACAGAAGGCAGACCGGATCCTGAACCGGTCGCTGTTGAACCGGCAGTTTGATCAGGTATTTTATCGTTACAGGGATGTGGAGCAGATGGACGGTTCCCGGCTCCGGAACAGCTTCCTGCTGCTGATGGAGGATGTCATCACCTATGTGGAAAGCGGATGGCACGATGAGCGGCAGTTGGCGGAGATGAAGGAGACCATCAATACATTTTTCACGAAAGAGCATGCACTGGAATATACGGATAACAATGAGCTGATGCCCTATATCGAACGGCTGCATGCGGAGGCGGCGGAGCATTATGAGACGCCGGAGGAGAAAATGCAGGTCTACCGGATGCTGACCTCGGTCTACAAGCGGATCCTGAATGCCATGAGCGACCGTACGGTGCAGTACGAATCCGGTATGGATGCCATGCTGTATTCCATGAAGACCATCGTGAAGGATTCCCTGAATTTTACATACGGAAATGACAAGAGTTATGAAAGCATCGTCACTCCGCTGGCGAATGTGGGTTTCCGGAATGCATATGTGTATATTTATGAAAAATCCATCGTCCATCTGGAGCAGGAACCCTTCATGATCCCGGACATGCTCCGGCTCAAGGCCGCACTGACGGACGGGAAGGTTCTGGATATTCCCTACACCCGGCAGCCCGTTATGCTGAAGTCGCTGTTCAGCCACCGTTTCCTGCCGAAGGAGAAATGGATCATGGTTCTGATGCCGATCTATTTCGGAGATACGGTGTACGGAAGCGTTCTGCTGGATCTTACAACACTGATGTTCCGGAACGGGGAGTTCATGGTAAATCAGTTTGCCACCACCGCACGGATGATCGAGATCCTGCGGCAGAACAACGAGATCCAGAAGCAGCTGGAAGACAACCTGGCGCTGATGGCGGAGAATAACATCGTTCTGGACAGGCTTTCCAGAAATGATGTGCTGACAGGTATCCTGAACCGCCGGGGCTTCTTCGATATTGCCCGGAGCGTGATCGAGGAATGCAGGGATATGAAGCGGGATGTGATCCTGTCCTATGTGGATATGAATAATCTGAAGGTCATCAATGACCGTTTCGGCCATGATGACGGGGACTTCTCCCTGAAGGCCATCAGTGAGATCCTTACGGAGGTGGTATCCGGCAGCGGAACCGTCGGAAGGATCGGAGGAGACGAATATGCGATCGTGTACTACGGTGCACTTTCGGAGGAGGAACTCCGGAAGGAGATCGCGGAACGGTTCCACAGGATGAACAGGGAGAGCGATAAACCGTATAATGTTACGGTTTCCTGCGGGTTCTACCGGATACGTCCGGAGGACCAGATCAATCTGGATGATGCCATGGCTTCTGCGGATCAGGATCTCTATATGGCAAAGCGGTTTAAGGATAACAGGGTCGTGAAATAAGGCGCAGGTTTACAGGGGGAGAACAAAATGCCATACGAGCTGGTACATCAGGAAGGGGAAGAACTGCCGGTCGCGAATTCATTTGTATACGGGGATCCGGAGAAACGATCGGAGGATGACTGGATTGGAGACGCCGGTTACAGCGATGCATTTCACACGTTGAAGAAACAGATGGATTTCACCCGTGCACAGTATAAGGATCAGCTGAGGAATCTGCCGGAACGGAAGAAGAAGCTGTCGAAAGAGCTTATGAAGAAATGGTTTCAGGTATTTTTGTTCCTGATCATCATTCCCGTGGGGCTCTGGATCCTCACGGATATCCTGATGAAACTGTCACTGAAGATCGATGCCCTTTCGGTGGCGTACCTGGTCATGAAGATCATTCTGTTCCCGGCGATCTTCGTCAGTGTGTTCTTTTTCCTCCCGCCGGCGATCCGGTCGCTGGTCAACTGCCAATGGAGGTACAGTGTCTTCAACAATCCCACCGCCCATGCCAGATACCGGGAGAAATATGATATCGTCAGCTTTGCGGAGGAGGAGCATTTCCTCCGGACAAGGCTGGGGAAGTTTGAACAGTTTGACGAACGGGTGAAGCTGGAGCAGCTGGATCAGGTGGGCGGAGGCGAGGAGTTCATCTTACTTGATGATATGAGTGAGAAGCAGAAGGAGACCCTGTCGGAAATGCAGGAGCTGGCTGTGTTTAAGGATTATCAGGCCCGGGTCGGCACGAATCGTGTCGAAGGGGATGCCAGATGGATCCTGCTGGGTTTCGGTATCGGCATATTCATCGCCTTCGGAGCATTTGCCACCGTCATGTAATTCAACCGGAAAACCATCCGGACGGATGGAAAAACCTTGAAAAAGTCCTTGACACGCGGGGAGGCGTGGTATAGAATATAAATCTGTGACGGCAGAAGTCTGTCTCGTACCATGCCCCGGAACGAGCGGAGGATGCAGTCTTACAGACAGATCTCCCATGGAGGATCCCATGACAGGGTTTCGGACATTTCCCTATAGACGGATCCGGCGGGAGAAGCGGAGCACGGAATCCCGGCAGCGGTTAGCCCCGGCTGCAGGACAGAGTGCGTAACATTTACAGAGATGTATATAAGGAGGAAGATGCGATGAAGAGCTTTATGGCAAGCCCATCGACGATCGAGAGAAAGTGGTATGTAGTTGACGCTACAGGACATACATTAGGCCGCCTCGCAAGTGAGGTTGCAAAGGTGCTGCGTGGTAAGAACAAGGCAATCTTCACACCGCACATCGACACAGGTGATTATGTGATCGTTGTCAATGCTGACAAGATCAAGGTATCTGGTAACAAGCTGAATGACAAACTGTATTACAGCCATTCCGATTATGTCGGCGGCATGAAGTCGAAGACTCTGAAGGAAATGCTTGAGAAGAAGCCGGAAGCAGTTGTTGAGCATGCAGTAAAGGGTATGCTCCCGAAGGGACCTCTTGGCAGACAGATGTACAAGAAGCTTTTCGTATATGCAGGTCCGGAGCATAAGCAGGCAGCTCAGAAGCCGGAAGCGCTCGAGATCAAGTATTAAGAGTAGGAGGAAGAGGTAATGGCAAAGTCCACAAGATTTTACGGAACAGGCAGAAGAAAAAGCAGCGTAGCTCGTGTATATTTAACTCCGGGAACCGGCAAGATCACGATCAACAAGAAGGATATCGAGGAGTATTTCGGACTGGACACCCTGAAGGTGATCGTTCGTCAGCCGCTTGCAGCTACAGGCGCTGAAGGTAAGTACGATGTACTCGTAAATGTTTACGGTGGTGGTTTCACCGGACAGGCAGGTGCGATCCGTCACGGTATCGCAAGAGCTCTGAATGAGGCAAATGAGGAGTTCCGCCCGATCCTGAAGAAGGCCGGATATCTTACGAGAGATTCCAGAATGAAGGAAAGAAAGAAATACGGACTCAAGGCAGCACGTCGTGCGCCCCAGTTCTCCAAGCGATAATAAAAAGCCCCGCGGAAGCGGGGTTTTTTATTATCGCTTGGAGAACTGCGCCATGACCGGCATAGCCGGTCATATCGCTCGAGGGGAGGATATGCCACCGGCATATCCTCATTCTCCCGCTCGACCAGTTCAGCAAACGATAAAAGATTCTTTCATTTGGATAGTATATCAGTTATAATGATTTTCAGGGTGTAACCGATCAACATTTCTAAAAGGAGAAGGACTATGAAACTGATCAGGAAGAAAAGTGCACTGAAGATCCTGTATTATATGATGGCGGCGGACGGTATCATCAATGACACGGAGAGAAGCACATTTGACGAGCTGGGACGGCTGATCGATGACCGTTATGACAGTTATCGGAGCGATATCCTGTGGGAGTGCAGGAACATCGCACTTACCACGCCGGAGGGAGATCCGGTCTTTGCGCTGCTGAATATGGCCGCACGGGAGTTGTCGGATCTTTCGGATGTGATGACGGAGGATATGATCCCGGGACGGATCCTGGTGTGGAATATGCTGGCCATTGCGCTCTGTGATAAGGATTATGCGGACGGAGAGCGGCGGCTGATCGATGAGGCGCGCCGGAAACTGGAGCTGGATGAGAAGGATTTCCTGAAAATGGAACGCACCATGCAGGCGGAGGCGGCCGTGGGCCGGCAGATCGCATTTCTGCAGGAGCGGATCTCGGAGAATCCGGATCTGAAACCGCAGCTCAAGAACCTGAAGGAGCGGCAGAGCATTATCGCCGCAAATGCAAAAGACCTGATGGTCAGCAGGGGGTAGAGCCATGGCATTTTTATTCTTCGGACATATGACGGAAAAGGCTGCATCGGACTGCGTGGCAGCGGCGGATCAGCTGGCTAAAAATCATGAGCGCGTGATGGAACTGATCGGGGCATACAACCGGATGAAGGATGTGATCCTGCTGGATACGGTACGGATCACGGAGAGCCTTCTGGATGCCACCGGAATGTCGGATCTGGAGCGGACCCTCTGGGAGGCGGAGTACCCGAAGGAGGACGGCTCCATGCTTCCCGGGGAGGGCGCAAGACAGCAGGCAGCGGCAGCGGCCCGGGACAGAAAGGCAGCGGGGGAACTGACGAAGCAGATGAACGAGGATTCCGCACGGGTTCGGGAGATCGGTTATGTGATGACCGGTTTCTATCATGAACTGGCGATGCTGGACTCGAAAATGGTACTGATGAACGATGATCTCAGGAAAACCATCGGAAGACGGGGGACCAGCTTTGCCGAGTACAGCTCGGAGGATATCAGCCTCTTCCGGCGGGCAACGGCCCTGTCCGGGAAGCTGCGCGGCCTTATGGGCTTCCGGATCATTGATGAGAAGGGCGTAGTGACGGACGCGGCAAGAAAGAAGGCGGAGGAGCTGCTTGCAGAGCGGTAGCATGTCCGGAATTTCCTGAAAAAACGTTGATTTTCACGGTTTCTGCCTCCAAATGACATCGCCTATTAAAATAATAGGTAAAAGTTCAAAAATACACTTTTCAAATACGGAAAAGAGTAGTATACTTACGATTTGTATTTTTGTTTTAAGGAGGCTTATTGACATGAAGAAGATTCTTACGATCCAGGACATTTCCTGCCTGGGCAAATGTTCACTCACGGTTGCCCTGCCGGTAATCTCGGCCATGGGCGTGGAGACGGTGATCCTGCCGACAGCAGTACTATCCACCCATACCATGTTCAAGAATTTCACGGTAAAGGACCTGACGGATCAGCTGATTCCCATCACATCGCATTGGAAATCCGAGGGCGTGACATTTGATGCGATCTACACAGGATATCTCGGCTCCGCAGAGGAGATCGAGATCACGAAGAAGATCTTCGACATGTTTAAGACGGATGATACACTGATCTTCATCGATCCGGTTATGGCGGATAACGGCAAACTCTATCCGGCCTTCGACATGGAGTATGCGAAGCTGAACGCGGGACTCTGCGGACAGGCAGACATCATCGTGCCGAACATCACCGAGGCAAGCTTCATGACCGGTATGGAGTACAAGACCGAGTATGATGAGGATTATATAAAGGAAATGCTGGACCGTCTGGCGAAGCTCGGCGCGAAGGTGGTAGTACTTACAGGCGTTTCCCTAAGTGAGGGCCAGACCGGTATTTACGGACTGGATACCCGGACAGGAGAGCATTTCATCTACCAGAATGAGCGTGTGGATGCGGCATATCACGGAACCGGTGATATCTTCGCTTCCGTAGCGGTTGGCGCGCTGACCCGCGGGCTTCCCATGGAGAAGGCCTTCGCTCTGGCTGCGGACTATACCGCAGATACCATCCGCGTTACGAAGTCGGATCCGAAGGAACCCTGGTACGGTGTTAACTTCGAAGAAACCATCCCGCAACTGGTGAGCAGGCTGTCGGTGGATCTGGCACTGAATTAAGCAGAATATGATGTTACAGGACGATTCCGGATAGCCGGAATCGTCTTTTTTCATTCCAAACATCTTGACACTCCCTTATGGACAAGGATATGATAAAAATCACAGGGACAAACGGGAGGTGAAGTTATGCGTCAGTTCCAGTTCAGTTTTAAAGGGAAAGAAGCGCTGGTCCGTGAGCTTCGGAAGATCAATCAGTGGTCCAGAACCAAGATTTATTCACATATGCTGTTTCAGGTCTTTATGGAGGATCCGGACAGGGAGACTGCCGGGCTGGTGATGGATGAGATTAAGAAAGAACTTCCGGAGGCCATGGTTTTCGGCTGTTCGACAAACGGCCAGGTTATGAACGGAGAACTCTCGAAGCATAAGGTCGGTATCACATGTACGGTGTTTGAATATCCGACGACCCGGGTTCAGATCATGCAATATGAGCTGACGACGGAGACGGAGGAAGCCGTGACGGCGGATCTTCTCAGGATCCTGTCGGAAAATGACTGGGTGACAGCCATCGAGCTGCTGGTTACGATCCGGGGAATGTCCATGACCGGTTTCTCGGACCGGCTGCGGGATGCACGGAGTGACATTGCCATATTCGGCGGCGGCGCATTTAACGCAGACATGAACAGCGATGACGCCTGTGTCTTCTCATCGGTGGGCGGCTATGCAGAGAGAGGCGTGATCTTCGTTCTGATGGGCGGAGAGGATCTGCATGTGGAAACAACCTATATCACCGGCTGGAAACCCCTCGGAAGAGAGCTGGAGATCACCCGGGTGAAGGACAGTGTTCTCTATGAGATCGAAAAACGCCCGGCATATGACACGTATTTCCGGTATCTGAACATAGAAAATGATGAGCATTTCTTCGAGAATACATTGGAATTTCCGTTCATCTTTGATCATAACGGGATTCAGCTGCTGCGGGCTCCCACAGCCAGCATGGGAAATGGAGCCCTCCTTATGACCTCGGACATGTACGAGGGGGATATGGCAAGGATCGCCTATGGTGATCCGGAAACGATCCTGCGGGAAGTGGCAAATGGTATACGAAAACTGAACCGGTTCGCTCCGGAGGTGATCAAGCTGTATTCCTGCGGAGCACGTCGGACCTTCTGGGGTACCGAGGTGTCCAGAGAGACAGCACCCTTCCAGCTACTGGCACCGACCTCGGGTTTCTTCACCTCAGGTGAATTTCTGCGGACGAAGGGGCATCTGAACCAGCACAATGTGACACTTGTGGTGGGTGCACTTCGTGAGGGCGAAGCGCCGGAGCACAGCACCATGCCGTCGCTGGAGGATGCGGGCATGTCCTTCTCCGGGCGTGTATCCATGGTCAACCGTCTTGCTACATTTATCCAGGCCGCCACAGAGGAGCTGGAGGCGGCAAACCGGAAGCTCGGGACCATGGCGATCTCCGACGGAATGACCAGACTCTATAACCGTATGGAGATCCAGCGAAGGATCACGGAAGCGGTGAAGGAACCGACGCAGTCGGTGTCCCTGATCATGATGGATGTGGATGATTTCAAGAAGGTCAATGATACCTATGGCCATGCTGAGGGGGATCAGGTACTGATCCGTCTGGCGGAAATGCTGAAACGGACCATCGACAAGTCCGCACCGGGAGGGGTGGCAGGACGCTGGGGCGGTGAGGAGTTTATGGTGCTTCTTCAGGGAATCGACCAGACCAGGGCGTCGGAACTTGCGGAACAGATGCGGGTAAACTTCTCGGAGATCGAATTCGGGCTTTGCGGCCACCGGACCATGAGCCTGGGAGTTGCTGAGTTCCGGCCGGGAGAGACTGCGGATGCTTTTGCAATGCGTGTGGATGACAGGCTGTATAAAGCAAAGAAGAGCGGAAAGAACTGCGTGGTCTGTGAGTGACAATCGGGAGCTCCGGTGCGATAGAAGCACCGGAGCGAAACCATAAAAGAAACGTTAAAATGAATCTGTTTACGAAAGAAGAGGGCTGCCGGTTTCGACAACCCTCTTCTTATCGGAATGACAGGACTTGAACCTGCGACCTCTTGACCCCCAGTCAAGCGTTCTACCACCTGAACTACATCCCGGTCCAATGCGCGTTCGCGCCTATCTATATTACAACGAACGGGAGCGGATTGCAAGAGTTATTTTTTTCCGGCAATTTCGAAGGATTGTCATTTGAAAAAAAAGAGTCGGAATGCTACAATGACTATGTATGCGCCTTTATCAAGAGGATACCGGGAAAAAACCGGATCTTTGTGGGAGGACTCACGGAAAGGCGCACCTGAAAGGGGAGTATTGGATCATGGAAGAGAAGAAGAGAGGTTCCTTCGGGGGCTCTATCGGATTCGTACTGGCAGCAGCCGGCAGTGCTGTGGGTCTTGGAAATATCTGGCGCTTTCCGGCGCTGGCAGCCAAGGACGGCGGAGGACTTTTCCTCGTAATTTATCTTGTGCTTGCGGTGACATTCGGCTTCACCCTGCTGCTGACGGAGGTGGCCATCGGCCGGAAGACCAGGCAGAGTCCGCTCACGGCCTATGGAAAGCTGAACAAAAAATGCGGCTGGATAGGACCCTTTGCCTGTGCGGTGCCTTTCATTATCATGCCCTACTACTGCGTGATCGGCGGATGGGTGCTGAAGTATTTCATCACTTTCCTGACCGGTCAGGGTGAGGCGGCCACGGAAGCCGGCTTCTTCGGCGGATTTATTACGGCGCAGTATGAACCCATCATTTTTACGGTTATCTTCCTGCTGATCTGTGCGGTGATCATCTTCGCAGGTGTCGGGAAGGGAATCGAGCGTGTATCCAAGATCATCATGCCGGTGCTTCTGGTCCTGGTCGTCGGCATATCCATTTATTCGCTGACACTGAAGAATACGAATTCCAGTGGTGAGACGGTTACCGGTATGGACGGACTGAAGGTTTATCTGGTTCCGGATCTGGAGGGACTCACCTTCAGCAAATTCATGACAACGGTGATGGATGCTCTGGGACAGCTCTTCTACAGTATCAGTGTGGCCATGGGAATCATGGTGACCTACGGTTCGTACGTCGGTGATGATACAAATATGGTGAAGTCCGTCAACCAGATCGAGATCTTCGATACCGTGGTGGCATTTCTTGCCGGTGTTATGATCATCCCGGCGGTCTATGTGTTTGCCGGCGTGGAGGGTATGCAGGCAGGCCCGTCCCTGATGTTTGTGGCTCTTCCGAAGGTATTTGCGGCAATGGGTCCGATCGGCCCCTTCATAGGAGCGGGGTTCTTCCTGATGGTACTTTTTGCGGCTGTGACAAGTGCCATGTCGATCCTGGAGGCGGTGGTTTCCAGTATAATCGACAGGTTCAAATGGAAGCGCCGCAGCGCGACCATCATAGAGTCCCTGATGGCGCTTGCTCTGGCAGTGGTCGTCTGCCTGGGCTACAATGAGTGGTACTTTGAAACAAAGCTGCCGAATACGCCGGAGGGCGGATCCGCGCAGATCCTGGATTTCTTTGATTATATCAGTAACAATGTCCTGATGCCCATCGTGGCCATTACCACCTGCATCATGATCGGATGGGTGCTGAAACCGCAGACGGTCATTGACGAGGTGACGAAGAACGGCGAGAGACTGGGCCGGAAGAACCTTTTCATCGTCATGGTGAAATTCATTGCTCCGGTGCTGTTGTTCACGCTGCTGCTGATGGCGGTGGGAATCCTGAAGTTCTAAGGAACGATGATCGAAGAAGCATGAAAAAAAGAACCAGATTTATCCTGTACATATGTATCGCTGTGCTGGGACTGGCCGGCATCGGATATTGGCGGATGCAGACGGACCGTGAGAACGGAAAGGATGATCCCGGTGAGATCGTATCCGAAGACCGGACAGAGACAGACGAGAAGAAACCTGAGAAGAGCTTTGATGCTTCTCAGGTTTCTTCGTATGCGGGACAGCCGTATGTAACGGTTAACGGGAATCAGCCCTTCTTTGATGATGAGGAAAAGAAGCGGACGGATTCCTTTGAAACGTACAGTGAGCTGGATAGTCTGGGACGCTGTGGTACGGCATATGCCAATCTCGGTAAGGAGCTTATGCCGGAGGAGGAACGGGGGCAGATCGGACAGATCCGTCCTTCGGGCTGGCATACGGTGAAGTACAGTGATCTGATCGAGGACAGGTATCTTTACAACCGCTGTCATCTGATCGGATATGCCCTGGCGGGAGAGGACGGCGAGCGCAATCTGATCACGGGAACAAGATATCTGAATGTGGAGGGGATGCTGCCCTTCGAGATCCGGGTGGGAGATTATATCCGCACAACCGGGAATCACGTGCTTTACCGTGTGACACCGGTCTTTGAAGGAAATGATCTTGTGGCATCCGGCGTGGAGGTGGAGGCCTGGTCCGTGGAAGATGCGGGAGAAGGCATTTCATTTCATGTGTATTGCTACAATGTGCAGCCGGGAATCGAAATCGATTATATGACAGGGGAGAGCCGTCGGCTCGAAGAGAGTACGAAAGAAGATACTACGGATGAAGAAAATACGGGCCGGCCGGAGAAAGACACGGTTGACACTGAGGAGACCGGTCTGCCGGAGGATACGGGTGAGCGGGCGGAAGAACGGACGCTTCCGACGGAAGAGGATCCGGCGGAGGAAACCTTCATCCTGAACACGAACACCATGAAGATCCATCTTCCCACCTGTGACAGTGTTAAGGATATGAAAGAGAAGAACCGGAAGGAATATACCGGAACCATCAGGGAACTGAAGGAAATGGGATACCGGCCCTGCAGGCTGTGCCTGGCAGGTTACTGATCCCGATACAGGAGGAAGGAGTCAGATTGAAGATGGCTCCTCCTTCTTTTTGTATGCGGAGATCAGTGCGATAAAATCCTTCTTCGGGATCGGCTTCGAAAAGTAATAGCCCTGAAGATAATCCACCTTCAGGTTTTCCAGAAGCTTGATCTGTGCCAGGGTTTCGACGCCCTCCACCAGGATCTTCTTCTCCATCTGCCGGATCATGCGGATGGTATTCTCCAGAATGACCATACCCATGGTGCTCTTCTCGGCACCCCAGAGCAGGCTCTTGTCGATCTTGATCACATCAAAATTCAGGGAGAAAATGTTGCTGACATTGGAATATCCCGTTCCGTAATCATCCATGGAGAAGAGGAAACCTTCCTCCCGGAGACGCTGGATCACATGGCTTAGAGTATCATAATCGCTGGCAGCGATGGATTCGGTGATCTCAAAGTTAATCATCCGCCTGTTTATGCCGTATTTTTCCACGATCCGGTTGATGCTGTCAACGAAGCCGGGACGCATGCACTGCAGCACCGACAGGTTGATGTTGATATTGTCGATTCCGTGCTCGGCGGGGACGCCGGTCTGCAGGAAACGGCACACTTCTTCCAGAACGAACTCGTCGATATCATCGATGAGACCGTTCTGTTCCGCGATGGGGATGAATTCGTCCGGATACAGATTGCCCAGCTCCTTATCGTGCATGCGGATCAATGCCTCCGCGCCGTGAAGCTTCCGGTTGATATGATAGGTGGGCTGGAAATATACCTCGTAGCTGTTCTCCGCGAAGCCGCGGGACAGAGCGTCTTCGATGGAGTGTCTTCGCATGACAAAGCGAAGATCATTTCCCTTCAGAACACGGGTTCCGGTGCTGTCGGACATCGGGCTGTCGATCATATAGGCCAGCTCGGCGGTGGATTTGATCTGCGTGGGAATGTCCGAAAGGATCAGTGAGGCACTCAGCTGGATGCTGTATTCCCTGTATTCCCAGGGCTGCTCGAAACGCCCGGCAACTCTCTCTGCGATGGCTTCCGCCTCTGCGTCGGGCAGGTTGTACAGGGTGAGGATAAATGTGTCCTTCTCGGGAATATAAATATCGTACCTCGGAACAACGGACCGGAGGTAGTCGGAGAGAATATCCGCGATGGTATTTGCCTCTCCGGTTCCGATCAGACGGTTTACCAGATCGGAGTTCTGGATCCGGATCAGAAGGAGCTTCAGCTTCCGGCCGTTCTTTAAGCAGCCGCCGATATCCAGTGTGAGGGCAGTCCGGTTATAGAAGCCGGAGCCGATGTCGATACGGTCGTCCTCATTTTCCACAGACATCATGACCCCTGTGAAGCCGATTGCTTCGGCCAGGATCTCAACCTTCAGATCCTTATTCAGAAGCTGAACGATCACACCCACGGCGACCATGATGAACAGGAAGATCAGGGAGATCCTCCGTTTTCTGGAGATACAGTCCCAGGTACGGATCACCTCATGGAATGCCAGTACATAGTAGAAGAGTGCTGCGATATAGATCAGGATCTCTGCCCATTCGCGGTGGAATTCCAGATTCTGATCCAGACTCCATACCAGGTTCGTGAAGGGGTTGATGATAACCAGCAGTTCCGTGACGAAGAACGGAAGGGACAGCAGGAAGATCTTCCGGTTCGTGAGACGGGTCGATGCGAAGCTGACGTTGGAAGAATAGTAGAAGAAAAGCGGGCAGAGTGCCGTATGTGTCAGGAAATAAGCATAACGGCTGGCATGAAGGGCAAAGGATCTGCCGGCGATCAGTTCAGGCTTGAAGCCGTAGACGGAGGAGACGATGGCGGTCATGGAATTGACCATCAGGATACAGAGGACCGCAATAAAAAGACGGTTCTGGAGTTTGTCCGTCCGCTTCTGGATGATGGTATATATCAGGTTCACGATGCAGATGAGCAGCGATGATAAAGCTACTCCCAGCGAAAAAGAATAATTAAACATTCATCCCATCTCCGATTCTTCCGGAATCCCGGTGTTGCTTTTTTATCCGGCCGCATCCTCCCTTAATCATACCATAAAAAGGAGCCGGGGTCAAAGCATCCGGCCTGTAAGAGAGCATCTTTCCATTCACGGCGATTTATGATAAAATCGGAACATGGGAAGCAGTCCGTCGGCGGCTCCCGTGCCGTGGGGACGGCTGGTTTTGGAGGGGACAGGATGGAAAGCGGAGAGAGTAATCTGAGTATGAAACAGAAACTGCGACTTTTTGCTTTTGTTGCAGTGTGTATTCTTCTTAACTATGCGGGAAAGGTATTCGCCCAGGAGTATCAGCTCCCGGTATGGCTGGATTCCTTCGGTACGGCGCTTACCGCGTACGCGCTGGGGCCTTTCTGCGGAGCGGTCGTGGGATTCACCGGAAATGTCATTTACGGGATCACCTACGGAGCCTCTTATATCTATTCGATCACAGGTATCGTGATCGGTATCCTTATCGGATTCATGGCGAAAAAAGGAAGATTCGAAACGGTCTTCGGAACCATGACGGTCAGCGTTGTAGTTACGCTGGCCGCTGTTGTGGTGTCCGTGCCGCTCAGTTTTATCTTCTATGACGGAATGACGAATAATATCTGGGGAGACGGTGTGATCGGTTTCCTGAAGGAAGAGGGACTTCCCATGGTACCCAGCGGCATTATCGGACAGTTCTATGTGGATTTCCTGGATAAGGTGGTCACCCTGCTCCTGCTTTTTGTGATACTGAAGGTTCGAAAGCGGCTGATCAACGGAAAGAAAGGCAATACGCATCACGGTGGAGAAGACTCTGTACATCCTTCCGGGGAAAAACCTGCGGAGAAGGCAGTCGGAATGATTCTGGTCATGCTGGCTTCGGCTCTCGGCACTGCAGTTTACTCCGGTTCCCCATCCACTGCGGCGGAGGACGATCTGGGGGGATATGTACGTACGGTATACAGCAGTGACAACGGTCTTCCCTGCGGGGAGGCAAATGATATCGTCCAGACCAACGACGGGATCCTCTGGATCGCCACCTATGCAGGACTTTACCGGTATAACGGAAGTGAATTCCGCTGGATGAACGAGTATGATTCCGTCAGGAACGCCAACTGCCTTTACGTGGACGAGGAAGGACGCCTCTGGATCGGAACCAACGACAACGGTGTCACCATTGTCATCAATGACAGCGTGGCCAGCGTGATCGATAAGGAGAAGGGCCTTCCGTCGGATTCCGTCCGCTGTATCACCAAATGCTCCGATGGTAATTACTACATCGGAACCACGGACAGTATGGCGGTCCTCTCCCTGAGTGAAGGGATCAAGATCTTAAATGTGATCCCCCAGGTGCATTATGCGGTGACCGTAACTTCGGACGCCGGCGGGCATGCGGCGGCGGTCAACTCGGAAGGAAAGCTCTTCCTGATGGGAAATGGCGAGATCCTTGCGATGCTGGAGAGCCCTGACGACAGGGAGATCTTCACCTGCAGTACCTTCGGGGAGGACGGACTTCTGTATGTGGGGACCTCCAGGAACAGCATCCACGTCTATGAGATCACGGGGACGGAGCTGGTCCGCCAGCGGAAGATTGTCTGCGGTTCCCTCTCAAATATCCAGTCCATTAATTTCGCAGGGAAGGAAAGAGGGTATATCTGCGCCGATAACGGTATAGGCTATATCGACACCAAGGGAAATTATACGGACATCAACAGTGATGAATTCAACAATTCCATCGACAATATGACGGTGGATTATCAGGGGAATCTCTGGTTCACCTCCTCCCGGCTGGGACTGCTCCGCATGTCCAGGTCGGTCTTCACGGATGTGTTCCGTGCCTACGGCCTGACCGGCAAGGTGGTCAATTCCGTGGACGAATGGAACGGAGCCCTTTACTTCGGAACCGACGACGGTCTGGATATCGGAGGGATGAATGCCAACGCCCCGATCCGGAACGAACTGACCCGGACGCTGGAGGGCGTCAGGATCCGCTGTGTCCGGAAGGATTCCCGGGACAATCTGTGGATCTGTACATACGGCAAGGGACTCATCAAGGTAAAGAAGGACGGATCCACCACCACCTTCGACAGTGCAAGCGGATCCTTCGGCGACCGGTGCAGAACGGTGCTGGAGCTTTCGGACGGAACGATGGTCGCAGCAGGAGATACGGGAATCGCTTTCATCGATGAAACGGGGATCCGGCAGACCATTACTTACGGGGATAATTTCTCAAATGCCATGATCCTGAGTCTTTTGGAAATGGACGACGGCGCGCTGCTGGCCGGAACCGACGGGGATGGTATCGTCGTGATCCGCAACGGCAACCCGGCCCGGATCCTGACCCGCTATGACGGGCTTTCTTCGGGCGTCATTCTGCGTATGACAAAATGCACCGACGGGGAGCATGTCCTGATCGTTACCAGTAACGGGATCTGCTGCATGGACAGCAGCTACAGGATCCATACCCTGGAACATTTCCCTTATTTCAATAATTATGATATCTGGACCGGCGGAAACGGGAAGCTCTTTGTGCTGAGCAGTGCCGGGATCTATGTAGTCTCTGAAAATGATGTGATAGCGGATACCCCGGAGATGCGGTATGAACTGCTGGATGCCAAGAGCGGTATGAGTGCTTCGCTTACCGCAAATTCCTGGAATTACCGAGACAAAGAGGGACGGCTCTATCTTTCCTCCGATACCGGTGTATATATGCTGGACACTTCTGCCTATACCGGCCAGAAGGGGTCCTATCGTATGCTGGTTTCCTCCGTGAAGCTGGACGGTTCCGCATATCCCGTGGTGCGCGGGGATGCCTTCCATATCGCCCGCGGGGTGAACAAGGTGGAGATCTTCCCGGAGGTGATCAACTATACCATAGACGATCCTTACGTGGAGTATTACCTGGAGGGCTTTGACACGGAGCCTACCGTGGTTTATCAGAGTGAGCTTACTACCGTGACCTACACGAACCTTCCCACAGGCAGTTACAAGTTCCATCTGGCGGTGCTGGACAGCGATCAGACGAAGGTGCTGGAGGAGAGTACCTACCTGCTGATCAAGGAGAAGGAGATCTACGACAACCACTGGTTCATCGTCTACATGGTGGGCGTGGCTATGATCGCGGTTGCCTGGTTCACATGGTTTATTGCAAGGACCCAGAGCCAGCGTGTCATGACGCTTCAGCAGAAGCAGCTGGAACTTGCCCAAAGACAGGTCCAGATGGGAAATGAAACGATCCTCGCCATCGCGAAGACCGTGGATGCAAAGGATGAGAATACCAGCCAGCATTCCCAGCGTGTATCGGAATATTCCGTAATGATCGCGAAGGAACTGGGATTTGATGACGCGGAATGCGAGAAGCTCCGGAATACCGCACTGCTGCATGATATCGGAAAGATCGGTATCCCGGACCGGATCTTGAACAAGCCTGCCCGACTGACGGATGAAGAATATGCCATCATGAAGAGCCACGTGACGCGGGGTGCGGCGATCCTGAAGGATTTCACACTGGTGGAAAATGTGATGGACGGTGTGCTCTACCATCATGAAAGGTACGACGGAAAGGGCTATGCCAAAGGACTGAAGGGGGAGGAGATCCCCATCTTCGGACGGATCATCGGCGTGGCGGACGCATTTGACGCCATGACCGCCAACCGTGTCTACAGGCAGAAGCTGGATTTCGATTTCGTAATCGGAGAACTGGAGCGCTGCAAGGGAACGCAGTTTGATCCGGCGGTTGCGGATATCATGCTGAAGCTGATCCGGGACGGTAAGATCGATATCGAGCAGATCTACGGTAAGCGTCCTTCCGAAAAGAAAGAAGAGACCGGCGGCGGTAGTCCGGAGAAGAAGGAAGAGACCGGCAGCAGCGAGCCGGAGAAGAAGCAGGAGAACAAGGATCAGTAAGGGGACGTGAACGATGAAAGATAAGAAGATGACATATCTGATCACGATCATCACGGCAGCCCTGATGATCATACTATTTGCGACGATCCATTTCATCCGCCTCAGTACGGATAAATCCCGGGAGTATATCACCGTGGGATTTGTCTATGACGGAGATGAAAGTACGCCCTATACCGCCAACTTCATCAAGGCCCAGAAGGCGGCGGAGCGGAAGCTGGGGGACCGGATCCGTGTGATCGTGAAGAACAATACGCATAGTGAACTCGGAGGAGAGGAGGCCATCGCGGAACTGGTGAGCGAAGGCTGCGACCTGATCTTTACCTCCAGTATCGGATACAGGGAAGCGGCAAGAAAGTATGCCGGGCTGCATCCGGACATCCAGTTCTGTCAGGCAACCGCGCCGGATGCCAACGAGGCTCCGGTGTATGAGAATTACCATACCTTTATGGGAGAGATCTACCAGGGACGGTATATCTCCGGTGTGATCGCGGGTATGAAGCTGAACCAGATGCTGGAAGAAGGGATCATCCGTCCGGAGGAGGCGAAGGTGGGCTATGTAGCCGCCTATCCGTATACGGAGGTGATTTCCGGTTATACGGCATTCTTCCTGGGGGTACGCTCCATTGTCCCCGAGGCGAAGATGGATGTGAAATATACCAATACCTGGTCGAATTACAGTATCGAGAAGGATTGTGCGGATGAGCTGATCGCCCGGGGGTGCGTCATCATTTCCCAGCATTCGGACACTACGGGCCCTGCGGTGGCCTGTGAGGAAATGTATGCGGAGAAGAAGGTCTATCATGTGGGCTATAATAAGAGCATGATCGACGTTGCCCCCACCACCTCCCTGATCAGTGCACGGATCAACTGGGAACCGTATATCGTCGGGGCATGCGAAGCCGTACTGGAGAATAAAAAGATCGAGCGTTATGTGGAAGGGAATGTCCACGGAAATGATATCGGCGCGGGCTTTGAACAGGAATGGGTGGAGATGCTGGAGCTGAACACCCTGGTGGCAGCCGACGGAAGCGCCGAGAAGATCGAGGAACTGATCCGCGATTTCAGGAAAGGGAAGGTCGAAGTCTATAAAGGCAACTATACCGGTGTCGATCCTCAGGATCCCGGGAAGACCATCGATCTGAACGAAGGCTTTGAAGAGAATAAGGATAACTCCGCCCCCTCCTTCTCCTATGTGCTGAAGGATGTGATCACGGTGGTGGAGTAACGGGAGGCACCTCCGGAAGCCGGAGGATGTCCGCGAAAATGCATCGGAAGTTATGGTTTTGAAACGGAGGTGCGAATATGCCGCCAGGAGGACCGGGAGGTCGTGGAGGCCCGTACGGGCGGGGATTTATGGCAGAGGAGGAGAAGCAGAACGCTCCGAAGGTGACGAAGGCTCTGCTGAAACGGATCTTCTCCTATCTGACGCCGCACTGGAAGATGCTCACTGTGGCACTTCTGTGCGTGGTGCTTTCATCGGTATTTACCTTGCTGCCGTCGATCCTGACCGGTAAGATCATCGATGAAGGACTGATCGGAAAGGATATGGGAAAACTGGTTTTCTATATCCTTTTCTCGCTGGGTGTCATGCTGGCAGCGAACCTGATCGGGGTTGCGGAAAGCTACGTGAATACCTGGATCGCACAGCATATCTCCTATGATATGAAGCTCAGCATGTACCGGCATCTGCAGCGGATGTCCCAGCGGTTTTTTACCACCAGCAATCAGGGGGATATCATCACCCGTATGACCAGTGATATCGATGGCGTTCAGCGGGTGATCACGGATACCTTCAGCAGTATCCTGTCGAATTCCATCACCCTGGTGGTGGCTCTGGTCGCCATGTACCGGAAGAACTGGATCCTGGCCACGCTGGGGATCGTCATCGTTCCTCTTTTCACGCTGCCCATGCGGAAGGCGGGGAAGAAGCGCTGGTCGCTGACCCAGGAATCCCAGGCGGTAAATGATGAGATCAACGGAATCCTGAATGAGACATTATCCGTCAGCGGACAGCTTCTGGTGAAGCTCTTCGGACGGGAGAAGCATGAATATGACCGGTATGAACAGGCCAACCGGAACATGATCCGGCTGAACATCAAGGAGAGCATGGCAGGCCGCTGGTTCCGCGTGGTTCTTTCCACGGTGTCCGGCATCGGACCGATGCTGCTCTATCTGGTGGGCGGCATCCTGATCATGCAGTATGACAGTACCCTGACGGTGGGTGATATCACGGTGCTGGTAGCGCTTCTGGGACGGATGTACGGCCCGGTGAACAGCCTCCTGAACATTCAGGTGGACTGGATGCGGTCCATGGCACTCTTCACCCGGATCTTTGATTATCTGGATATGCCGGTGGAGATCGAGAATCCGGAGAATCCCGTATGCCCGGCGGAAGCAAAGGGCGAGGTGGAGTTCCGGAACGTCAGCTTCGCCTACGAAGCGGACCGGCCGATCCTGACGGACATTTCCTTCCATCTGTCCCACGGGCACAGTATCGCACTGGTAGGGCCGTCGGGCTCCGGCAAGTCCACCATCGTGAATCTGATCCCGCGGCTTTATGATGTGGGCAGCGGCGAAGTGCTTTATGACGGAAATGATGTCCGGAGTCTGGATCTGGAATTCCTCCGCAGAAATGTGGGCGTTGTCTCCCAGGAGACCTACCTCTTCAACGGTACCATCCGGGAGAACCTGCTGTATGCGAAGCCGGATGCCACGGAAGAGGAAATGATCAGCGCCCTGCGGCGGGCAAATATCTATGATTTTGTGGAAGCGCAGCCTGAGGGACTGGATGCCATGGTGGGCAACCGGGGTCTTAAGCTCTCCGGAGGCGAGAAGCAACGGATCTCCATAGCCCGTGTACTCCTGAAGGATCCTGCCCTTCTGATCTTCGACGAAGCGACCTCCGCGCTGGATTCCATTTCCGAGAATAAGATCCAGGAAGCCATCGAGCCGATCATCGCGGAGCGGACCAGTATCCTGATCGCGCACCGCCTGTCCACGATCCTGGCAGCGGACGAGATCCTTGTGATCAAGGACGGCCATGTGGTGGAACGGGGACAGCATGGGGACCTGGTGAAGCTGGGCGGTGTCTATACCGAGCTCTACGAGACCCAGTTCGGCGTGCATCCCGAACCCGGTGAGCGACCGGACTTCCCGGCCTATTCCGAGGGGGAGAGGCCTGTTGGATATGAGGAGGGCTGACCCGGAGAGGACGGCATTTCCTGCTCCGAAAAGAATTGACTTGACTTTTTGCGGGGATAGAGTATAATTAAATTGCAACCAATCAAATTATACGCGACAAAGATGGAGGCCTTGATGGGAACATATGACTGTCTGAAGCTGGAGAATCAGCTGTGTTTTCCCCTGTATGCATGCTCGAAGGAGATCGTACGGCGGTATAAGCCGTATCTGGATGAACTGGATCTCACATATACCCAGTACATAGCCATGATGGTCATGTGGGAGAAGAAGTCCACAAATGTGAAGGAGCTGGGAGAGTGTCTGTATCTGGATTCCGGAACCCTGACTCCGGTGCTGAAGAAGCTGGAACAGAAGGGATATCTTACCAGACACAGGTCGGCAGAGGATGAGAGGAATCTCGTGGTGGCCATCACGGATGAAGGCGAGGCGCTGAAGGAAAAGGCGGTGACGATCCCGGCACGTATGGGACAGTGTGTGAAGCTGTCTCCGAAGGAAGGGGAGGAACTCTATCGTTTGTTGTATAAGATCCTCGGAAATATCGGAGAGTAAGGAGGCGCGATATGGCAGTATTACAGATCAAAGAAGAGCAGTTTGAAGCAGAAGTCGAGAAGGCGGAAGGTAAGGTTCTGGTGGATTTCTGGGCCGGCTGGTGCGGTCCCTGCCGCATGCTGTCCCCCGTTGTGGAACAGCTGTCGGAGGAGACCCCGGATGTGAAATTCGTAGGCGTGGATGTGGATGCGGCAGAGCGTCTTGCAGTGAAATACGGAATCAGCTCCATCCCGTGCCTGCTTCTTTTTGAAAACGGAGAAGTAAAGAGCCGGTCCGTCGGTTTTAAACCGAAGTCGGCACTGGCAGAGTTTATCAGGTAGGAGAAGCGTATGGCAGATGTGATCGTCATCGGTGCCGGCCCTGCAGGGCTTTCGGCAGCAATCTATATACAGCGCGCAGGAAAATCGGCGCTGGTTCTGGAAGCCATGACCTTCGGCGGCCAGATCGTAAATACGCCGGAGGTGGAGAATTATCCGGGCATAAAAAGCATATCCGGCTTTGATTTCGCCATGGCTCTCTATGAGCAGGCCACCGGACTGGGTGCCGAGATCGTCTTCGAGAAGGCGGTCCGGATCGAGGAGGTTCGTACGGATTCCGCCTTTGCGCCGGAAGCCGAAATGCCGGGAGATGCGGCGGAGAGATCCGCATTTACGGGAGCGGCAGGAACCGAAGCCTTTGCAGGCGGAGAGTCCGGTGGGGCAACGGGTGCACCCCTTTGGCGGGTCATCACCGCAGGCGGGGCTTCCTATGAGGCGAAGGCAGTGATCCTGGCCACCGGTGCGAAGAACCGGAAGCTGGGGATCGAAAGGGAAGATATGCTGACCGGTACGGGTGTGTCCTACTGTGCCACCTGCGACGGCGCATTTTTCAGAGGAAAAGCCGTGGCAGTCAACGGCGGCGGGAATACCGCGCTGGAGGACGCCATGTTTCTTGCAAATGCCTGCAGCAAGGTTTACGTGATCCATCGGAGAGAGGGCTTCCGCGGAGAACCACAGACACTGGAAGCGCTCCGGCAGAAGGAAAATGTGGAGTTCATCCTGAATGCCACGGTGACACGGCTGATCAGCGGAAGCGATGAAGCGGAAGGCGTGGGAACAAGAGAGCATCTCACTGCTGTCGAGGTAACGGACAAGCTGACCGGTGAGGTACGCGAGTTGCCGGTGGAAGGCCTTTTCATCGCCATCGGTCAGGAACCGGAGAATCAGGGCTTTAAGGATGTGGTATCCCTGGACGGTGCCGGCTATATCGCGGCAGGCGAGGACTGCCTGACCGGGACCCCGGGTATCTTCGTGGCGGGCGACTGCCGGACGAAGGCGGTACGGCAGCTTACCACTGCGGCTTCGGACGGGGCCATCGCTGCCCTTGCGGCCTGCAGTTATCTCGGCTGAGGCGGAAAGGAATTGACACCGGGCCGGGCATTCGATACACTAGATGGAAAAAGACGGGGTAAGACCCCGTGAAAGGATCATAAATCAAAGAGACAAGAAGGAGGATCGTAACATGAGTGCTGAAGAGAAGAGCTGCTGCTGTGCAGCTGCATTTGAGGACGAGGAAGTAAAGGCTGAGTGCTGTGAGGATAAGAAGGAATGCTGTAAGAAGAAATGCTGCCCCTGCTGCTGCATCTGCAAGGGCATCCTGCTGATCGGCCTCGGATTCCTGATCGGAGTACATTTCCGGGCGATCCGTGCATGGATCAAGGGAGAAGAGATCCCGAAGGCACCGGCATGGCATTGCTGGATGAAGCTGTTTAAAAAGAAAGAAGACTAGGAGAGAGCAACAATGGAACGACGGTTTTTTACATCGGAATCCGTGACGGAAGGACATCCGGATAAGATCTGCGACCAGATCTCGGATGCGATCCTGGATGAGCTGATCCGGCAGGACCCCAACAGCCGTGTGGCCTGCGAGACCTGCGCAACCACCGGACTGGTTATGGTCATGGGTGAGATCACCACCCAGGGGTATGTGGATATTCAGAAGGTCGCACGTGAGACCATCCGGGGGATCGGTTATGACCGTGCAAAGTACGGTTTTGACTGTGATACCTGCGGGATCATCGTGGCAATCGATGAGCAGTCTGCGGACATCGCCATGGGCGTGGATAAAGCCCTTGAAGCAAGGGAGAACCAGATGACGGATGAAGAGCTGGAGGCCATCGGTGCCGGCGATCAGGGACTTATGTTCGGATATGCCACCACGGAGACCCCGGAGCTGATGCCGTATCCCATCTCCATGGCCCATAAGCTGGCGCTGCGCCTGACCGGGGTCCGTAAGGACGGAACGCTTCCGTATCTTCGTCCGGACGGGAAAACACAGGTGACTGTGGAGTACGATGAGGAAGGCCATCCCTTCCGGATCGATGCCGTGGTTCTTTCGACCCAGCACAGTGAGGATGTAACCCAGGAGCAGATCCATGAGGACATCCGGAAGTATGTTTTTGATCCCGTCCTTCCGAAAGAGATGCTGGATGAGAATACAAAGTACTTTATCAATCCCACCGGTCGTTTCGTGATCGGCGGACCCCAGGGTGACTCCGGACTTACCGGAAGGAAGATCATCGTGGATACCTACGGCGGGTATGCACGTCACGGCGGCGGCGCATTTTCCGGAAAGGATCCTACCAAGGTGGATCGTTCCGCATGCTATGCTGCGCGTTATGTGGCAAAGAATATCGTGGCAGCCGGACTGGCAGAGAAATGTGAGCTTCAGCTGTCCTATGCCATCGGTGTGGCACAGCCCACATCCGTGATGATCGATACCTTTGGTACCGGAAAGCTTTCGGACCAGCGCCTGACCGAGATCGTACGGGAGAACTTCGATCTTCGTCCCGCAGGTATTATCAGGATGTTGGATTTAAGACGGCCGATCTACAAACAGACAGCAGCCTATGGTCACTTCGGACGTACGGACATCGATGTACCCTGGGAGAAGACCGACATGGCAGAGACCCTGAAGAAGTATCTGTAAGAGCTTCCCGGGGCTGAACGAAACAGGAGAGTGAACCCCGTTTCCGTAAAGCAGGCGGCGGGGACGGCATGGCGGACCATGCAGATAAAAAAAGGAGACGTATCACTGTCGGAAATACAGGATGCCGTCTCCTTTTTTGGAAATGAAGGAGAGATCCCATGATCAGAATTCTGGTGGTAGAGGACGAAGAGGCAATCGCGCGGATGATTGCGGTGAATCTGGAATGCTCGGGATATAAGACCGTGGTCTTCAACAACGGACAGGAAGTGGCGGAGGCGCTGGCAGAGGATTCGGATTACAGTCTGGCCCTGCTGGATGTGATGCTTCCGGGCATGGACGGTTTTCAGCTGTTCGAGGTTGTGCGGGCGAAGGGGATACCTGCTATCTTCCTTACCGCAAAGGATGACGTGGTTTCCAAGGTGACGGGACTCCGGGGCGGGGCAGAGGATTATATCGTGAAGCCCTTCGAGGTGCTGGAGCTGATGGTGCGGATCGAGAAGGTGCTGGAGCGCACCGGAGCGCTGAAGAAGTCGGAGAACATCTGCGGACTGGATGTAGATTTCGAAGCCATGCGGGTAAAGCGAGAGGGAGAGGAACTGCATCTTACCTCCATGGAGTTTAAACTTCTGGAAGTCCTGATCCGTAACAGGAACAAGGCTGTATCCAGGGAGAAGCTGCTGGCCCTGGTATGGGGAGCGGATTTTATGGGAGAAACAAGGACCGTGGATGTCCATATCGCACAGCTTCGGAAGAAGCTGGGGCTGGAGGATGCCATCCGTACGATCCCGAAATTCGGATACCGGCTGGAGGTATAGCCACTATAAACAGTGGTTCTGCATTGTGAGGTTTTCGCATGAAGCTCAGGAAGAAAATGATCCTCATCGTAAGTATTGCCACGGCGGTCAGTATGATCGCCGGAGGCTTTGTTATGATGGCGATCCTTCGGAGAAATATGCTGCGAAATGCTTACAGTGAGGCTGCGGTCAGTGCAGTGGACTTTTTTGCGGGCTTCGAACGCCGGCTTGAAATCGGGGGGAAGGAACGGGAGGATTCCTCACTGGCCCTGATCTACAAGAATCAGGACAACTGGCGGAATGTGATCTTCAGGGAAGAAAGTGAGATCTACAATATCACGGTATTCAGCCGTGGGGAACTGGAGTCTGTGGCCTATCGGCGTGAGGATGGAGATACGGCAGGGGATAACCGGGAGGAACTGAAATATGAGGACGGACTCTATATCGTGAATGCAAAGACCGTCGGGGATTATGATCTGTATCGGCTGTATGATATCACGGATGTTCATGGACGGATCCGTTCCATGATCATGACATATGCTGCGGTTGCGGCATCGATGCTTCTGATCGTGATCCTGGCTGCGGCCTTCGCCCTTCGGAAGGTTCTGCAGCCGTTGAAGGATCTGACGGATGCCACAAATGACATGGCCGGCGGAGATTACTCCCGGCGGGTTGCGGTAACTTCCCGGGATGAGCTTGGAAGCCTGGCGGTACATTTCAATGATATGGCGGAAGCGGTGGAGAAAAACCAGAGGACCCTCAGGGAATCCGAGGAACAGAAAACACTGATGATGGGGAATCTCTCCCATGAACTGAAGACTCCCATGACAGCCATCGCGGGGTATGCGGAGACACTGCTGACCACGAAGCTGTCCGAGGAGCAGCAGAACGAGGCGCTGTACTATATCTATTCCGAAACCAACCGGCTGGGACGGCTGTCGAATAAGATGATGCGGCTGCTGAGCCTCTCCGAGGGAGACGTGGTGGAGAAGACGGATATCGATGTGGAAGAGCTCTTTCAGGGGATTCGGGATACCGTATCCGTGAAGAAGAAGGTGCATTCCGTGGAAGTGGAGATGTCATGGGATGCGGAGCGGATCCGTACAGACGGGGATCTGATCCGGGATGTGATCATCAATCTGGTGGACAATGCCATCAAGGCCAGTAAACCGGGAGGGACCGTATGGGTGTCCCTGAAGGAAGGGATCCTGTCGGTAAGAGATGAGGGAATCGGAATCCCGGCAGAGGAGCTGTCTGCCATCACCGAGCCCTTCTATATGGTGGATAAGTCCAGATCCAGGAAGGAAGGCGGTGCCGGACTCGGGCTGTCACTCACGAAGCTGATCATGGAGAAGCTGGGGGCTTCGATGGAGATCCGGAGTGCGGTAGGTGAAGGGACGGAGGTGACCATCCGGGGAATCGGGTGAGTCTGGGTGATTCGCCATGCACGCATCTCCGGATGCTGCGCACCCGTCGATGTCGCGGCTTCGCCGTATATGCCAGCTTCGACATTGCTTTGCGTGAGCTTGCTCACAAGCAAAGCAATGTCGAAGCTGGCATGCATGGCTCATTGGACGCGCACTTTACAAATATTTTACAAAATCAGGAATACTTGATAGCAGTTTTCAAAGTATGCTTGTATACGAAATCAAAAAGGACGGAGGATGAGATGACAAACGATTGTCATTCCGAAGAATCCCGTCATCTGCAGGCATACGGAGGTAAGAACATGCGAGATAAAAAGAATACACGTATCAATCGAATCACAAAGAAAGCCGCAAGTCTTATACTGGCAGGGCTCATGGCCACATCCCTTCCCGCATGCGGCAGCGGTAGTGCGGATACGACGGAGCCGGGTACAAGCCGTGCTCCCATCGATCATACGAAAACAGCCAGGAATCTGGTGAAGCAGGCCGAAGAGGGTGCGGTTACCGACAGCAGTGAAAGCACGAAACAGGGGGATTATACCACAGACGGTGCATCCGTGCCGGGCGGACAGGCTGCGAACATGAAGGAACTGGAACAGATGAAGACGACCTTCTCCAGTGAAAACGGCCTCCTGAATATCGAAGTGGATGCTCCGGTGCTGATCCCGGAATGCGATGCTTATCCGATCCTGTCCGTGTCACGGGGGACCATTGACGACGCCCTTTTGAAGAAGGCGAAGGAGCTGCTTCTTGGTGACACCCGGCTATACGACGGTGTCCGGCTGCTTTCCCCGGATATAGAGGCGGCGCTTTCGAGAGGGGAAGAGCCGGATCCCATGTGGAAGATCAAAGGTCAGGTTCCCTACAGTGAAATCGGGAAGTATCCTGTAGAGGTGCGGTTATCCGGGGTAAGTGAACTATCAAAGGATTACTCCGATGTGGAAGAATTTTCGGATTATTATGAGTCGCTGATGAAGGACGGGGACCTCTTCTACGGGGTCACGGACGGAAAGGACGGAACCTACGCCAACCTGTGCGTGACCAACTCCAGGCGTTACGGAAGCTCGCTGAAGTACTTCAAAAGTAAGGATTACAATGTACATTCGGGCCTGGTGCTTCCCGGGCTGAACATTTACAGCTGGCCGGTGGGCGAAGGAAAGGACTATCTCTACAACGAAGCAAAGAATCCCACCATGCCCATCGGACTCCCGTCCAAGGTGACCGAGATCAAAATGGAAAACGGAGAAACCCAGTATGTAGGCGACGGCAAGGTGGATCCGGATTTCACCGGTTGCACAACAACAGACAGTGAGACAGAGACCAACAATCTGACAAGGGACGAGGCGGTCCGTCAGGCAGAGGAGCTTCTGCAGAGGCTGGGGCTTCAGAAGGATTATGCGCTTGCCGCAAGTATGGATGAGTATTTTACGGATCCGCAGCACATTACGTCCGAGAAGGATGCAGATGGAAAATACGGTTATGAATTCCTGGTAGGCCGTGCATGGCATCTGGTCTTCCAACGTGGTGTGAACGGAAATCTGGTTGAGAATTACGGAGAGAAGTATACCTACCGCGGGGAGAAGAAGATCTGGTCCGGAGAAGTGATCGAGGTCTTCGTGAATGATAATGGGATCATCGGACTTGCCGTCAGCGATCCTCTGAATGTCGAAGAAGTGGTTGTCGAAAATGGAAAGCTGCTCAGCTTCGAAGAGATCCGAAAGATTTACGAGGAGAGTCAGCTGGAGGCCCTGAATCAGAGCACGTCCTTTGATTCGATTCTTTCCGTAAGTGCGGAGGATGCAGAGAAGGCAGGAGAGGGTAAATTTACCTTCAAGGTTGATCAGGTCAGTCTCCGGTATGTTCTCATCTCGGAAAAAAACGAATATGAACGCGGACTGCTGGTTCCGGTCTGGAGCTTTGAGGGAGTCTGCTATGACACACATGACAATGTATACGCCAAAGGAAGCTTCCTGCAGATCAACGCAGTGGACGGCACCGTCTACAACGCGGAGATCGGGTACTGACAGATTCAGGTTCTGAAAAACATGGCGTATTTCTGAGAATCGTGAAAGACTGGCAATAAGGAAACACAGAGTTTTCAATCATGGAAAGGAAAAGCTGCACATGGAAATGGCGAGTATGCAACCTACGATGACATTTTTGACACTGAGGAATAGTATTGGTAGGTAAACAGGAAAGCTTTTCAACTCTTGAAGTACCTTAATGCACGATTATCACCGGTTCTCCAACACCCTTCCCTTCTTCATCTACTTGTGACAGGTGTTCATATAGAATATTTCCGGTAATCAGATCATAGTCTAAGGTAATCCCTGTTTTGTATGAATCTGAAAATCCATATGGTGTACTCTACACTTTTGATGCGAAAGGATATCTGGTAAAATAGCTGCAAGAACTGACTGTTTGATAGATAATGGGGATGCTACAAATTGACAGGACCAATGATGGGATGTCAATTTGCAGCATCTCTTTTTTGAATCGAATAATATCCAACTGATTCTAAGCCAACTCCAAGCCTTTTAAGGACTTGCCAATTTCCCTTTTGTAAAAAAAAGTGTATTTGAAACCGCTTGCCATCTAAAGGATAGCTTAGAATACGCGAGTGAAAGGTTTCATCAATCCTATGAACAATCAGGAAGCAGACATCCTGCAGCTGTTATATTATAAGCCATATACAAATCAGCGAATTCTTTCTGAGACGTCGGGGCACTCCATCGGCGTGGTAAATCGTTCACTGAAAAACCTGACGATGGACGGGTATCTGGATGACAGCGTCCGGCTGACGAAAAAAGCCAGGGAGGAACTGAAAAAGGAAGCTCCGAGGAATGCCATCATACTGGCAGCGGGTCCGGGCATGCGGATGGTTCCGATCGACCGTTCAGCGCCGAAAGCTTTGCTGGAGGTCAAAGGAGAAAGACTGATCGACCGGATCATCGGACAGTTACATGAGGTTGGAATCCGTGATATCACAGTTGTTGCCGGGTTCATGATGGAAAGCCTTGAACACCTGATCGACGAATATGGAGTAAAGATAGCGGTGAACCCGGATTATCTGGAAACCGGGAATCTTCATTCCCTTGCACTGGTTGCGGATCTCATCCATAACACATATATTATTCCGTGTGATATCTGGTGCCGTCGGAATCCGTTCCGAACCACGGAGCTTTATTCCTGGTATATGGTCACCGACAGGAACGTGGAAGGAACCGGTGTAAGAGTCAACCGGAAGATGGAACCGGTCAGGATTCCGGAAAAAGCTGCAGGGAATCCGGCGATCGGGATCAGTTATCTTCGTGAGCCCGAAGCAGAGACGGTGAGGAAACGGCTGACAGCCATGGATCGAACGGACCGGTCCGGAGATTTCTGGGAAGCAGCACTTTATACGAAGGACCGCATGATCGTGAAGGCCAGAGTTGTGCAGGGCTCCGACGCTGTTGAGATCAATACCTATGAGCAGCTCCGTGATCTTGATTCCGATTCGGACCATCTGAAGTCAGAGGTGATAAAAAACATAGCTTCGGTCCTGCAGTGCAGTGAGAGCGATGTGGTGAACATTACCGTGTTAAAGAAGGGAATGACGAACCGTTCCTTTCTGTTCCAGGTACGTGGAGGAAGATACACCGGAAAGTATAGTATGCGTATCCCGGGCGAGGGGACTGACAGGCTGATCAGCCGGAAGCAGGAGGCAGAGGTGTATCACGCAATCTCCGGCCTCGGTTTTTGCGATGACCCCATGTATATCGATCCGGAAACCGGATATAAGATCACAAAGTATCTTGCAGATGCAAGGACCTGCGATCCGGAGAAGGAAGAGGATCTGATCCGCTGCATGGATAAACTTCGGGCCCTTCACAACCGGAAGCTGGTCGTGGATCACGCCTTTGATCTGTTCGGGCAGATCGAATTCTATGAATCGCTCCGGGAAGGCATGCCCTCCGTCTACGGAGATTATCCGAAGACAAAGGAGCAGGTGATGAGTCTGAAACCGTTTATTGACGGGCTGGAGAAGGACTGGTGTCTTACGCATATCGACGCCGTTCCGGATAATTTCCTGTTTTACACGTCCGGAGGGGAAGAACAGCTGCAGCTTACGGACTGGGAATACGCTGGCATGCAGGACCTGCATGTGGATATAGCCATGTTCTGCATCTACTGCCTGTATGATAAGGGGCAGTGCGATCATCTGATCGATCTTTACTTTGAAGGCTCCTGTGACCGGATCACAAGAGCGAAGATTTACGCATACATTTCCATATGCGGTCTCCTCTGGTCCGACTGGTGCGAGTATAAGCGGAGGCTTGGCGTGGAGTTCGGAGAGTACAGCCTGCGGCAGTACGCTATGCGAAGGAGTATTACAGGTATGCGAAAGAACTGATCGGCTCGATCATCATCAATTAGAAAAAACATGGCTTCTTTTTGAGAATCGTGATAAACTGATGGAGAGGGAGCGCGAAATCCTCATTTGAGGATAGCAGGATTAAACGGAAGGAGGCGGTTCGCCGGGATGAGAAGACAAAAGCTTGGACGAATCCTAATTACATATCTTTTGATCTTGGGACTGTCAGGGATGTCTGTGTATGCTGACGAACCGGAGAATCCGGGCGTTTTGCAGGAGGAAGCCTCGGAGACCGTGTCGGAGGAACCGACCGAGGACCTGACGGAGGAGGCGACGGAGGGCGTGACGGAGGAAGTGACGGAGAATCCCGCAGAGGATTCCCCGGAATCAACGGAAGCTTCCACCGAAAGCTCCATGGAGGCCATATCCTCCTATATCTATGCGCAGGATGCCGGGCGTGTTGCGGAGCTTCGCAGGAAGTATGCGGAGGATATCCTTGCGACACAGAAGGTCCGCGAGATCCTGAACAACATGAAGCTGGATCAGAATTCCTTCATCGAGAACCTTCAGAAGATGGACGAGGAGATTATCTCCCTGCAGACACGGATGGACGAGATGGAGGAGGACCGGAAGTCGGCGGAAGCCATGCTTGCGAAGATGGAGTATGAGCTGGAGCTTGCCAGACAGGATGTGGAGGCGCAGTACCAGAAGCTGAAGGATCATATCCGGAATTCCTACGAGAACGGGACGTATACCTATCTGGATGCCTTCCTTTCTTCCACAAAGTTTTCGGATGTCCTGAATCAGACGGAATACGTACAGCAGGTCAGCCTCTATGATTCGCTCCTTCTGATCCGGTATCAGGCGGCCCGTCAGATGCTGGCGAATAAAACTGCCATGCTGAAGGGCATGACGGATGATTATGGTGTTATGCAGACCTATTATCAGGATCAGCAGGAGGCGCTGGTGCTTGTTTCCAACGAGAAGGAGCAGCAGATCCTTGCCTTCCAGACCCGGATCGATGAGCAGGAGAAGGAATTGCTGCGGCTGAAGGTGCAGGAGCAGCAGGACGCAAATGAGATCCTCAGGATCGAGGCGGAGCTTCGCACCATGCAATCCCAGCTGAATGCGGAAACGCCCGTGAATGTATCCAGAGACCCGATCGTATTTGATTATGTTCCGTATGAAGGAGGCGTCTTCGTATGGCCGCTTCCGTCCAGCACGGATGTATCTTCGAGATATGGCTGGCGCGGAGATATCGGGATTGCTGGAGCAACCAAGGATCATAAAGGTGTTGATATAGAAGCCAGGATGGGTGCTCCGCTGGTGGCTGCAGCGTCCGGAACCGTTATCTACGTGGGATACGGCCCCGCAACCGGGAATATCGTGAAGATCGATATCGGACAGGGGATGACCATTATTTACCAGCATATGAGTGCATTTGCTGTAGTAAAGGGAGACACCGTTGCTGCCGGACAGTTGGTCGGTTATGTAGGATCAACAGGCATCTCCGGCGGACCGCATCTGCATTTCGGAATGACGATTAACGGAGAGTTCGTGAATCCGGAGCCGTATCTGGGGCTATAGAAGAAACCGGCCGACACATAATAAACAGGGGCGGGAACTGTACCATTTCACTGGCACAGCTCCCGTCTTTTGGTTTTAACTATCATCTTGTTATAACTTGTTATAATTTTTTCGCGTTGTTATAACTTGTTATAATTTGTTATATTTGAAGGGTATCAACTGATATCTGCATGTGTCAACAGGAAAGATGTTAAACCGTCCTTTTACTGCAGTGCGTCTTTCAGCAGCTTGCAGGTTTCTGCCTGTTCCTCGTCGCTGGGCTTGCCCGGCTTCCAGAGGAGGCTGATGCCATCCTTCCTGAACCGCGGGATTACATGGACATGGAAATGGAACACCGACTGACCGGCTGCGGCTTCGTTGTTTTGCTGTACATTTACGCCGTCGCAGTGGAAGACCTCCTTCATGGCGTTGGCGATCTTTTTTGCCACAGGGAGAACCTTCGCTGCGGTTTCATCCGGCAGCTCGTACAGGTTGTCCGAGTGTTGCTTCGGAAGGATCAGAGCGTGTCCCTTTGCAGCAGGAGCCGCGTCCAGGATCACCGTGAAGTCTTCGTTCTCATAGATCTTATTTGTGGGGAACACCCCGTTTGCCAGTTTGCAGAAGATGCAATCATCCTTGATCATATCGTAACCTCCGTTTTCGATTTTTGTCGCGCTGTTACACGCGAATTCGTCTTTCCATATCATACCGCATCCGGTGCTTTTTTTCAACGAGAGAACGCCCCGCGTATATTGTGTTTGAAGTATAAATATGGTACACTAATCAATTGTGAAGGACTGAAAAACGATACAGATCGTATCGGGAGGATGAGAGAATGAAAAGGATCAAATACCTCTTCCGCGTCATCATGGGCGGAAGCTTTAAAAGATTTAAGGATGTCGTGAACCGGACCCATGCGAAATGCGGCAAGAACCGGATTCTGATCGTGCTGGACATGCTGTGGTGCTTTGTCCGCTACGGAGCCGGGGTGCATGATTATCTGATCTTTGCATTTTATGATATGAACGGCCGTCAGCGGAACACCTACATTACGCGTCTTCGGAACAAGCGGATGCTGGAGATGGTAAATGACGAGTCGAAGTCCTATATCTTTAACCGGAAGGACGTCTTCAACAAGCTGTACAAGGACTTCCTGCACCGGGATTTCCTCTGCGTCGAGGATATGACTCCCGAGAACTTCGCGGAGTTTATGAAGGATAAGGACGTGATCTTTGCAAAACCCTCCACCAGCGAGAGCGGCAAGGGTATTGAGAAGCTGAAGAAGGCGGACTTTGCATCTGTAGAGGCCATGTATGACTATATCCGCCAGCCGGAGAAGGATTTCGGTGTGCTGGAGCAGGAGATCAAACAGCATCACGATCTTGCGAAGCTGTACCCCCTTTCCATCAATACCTACCGGATCGTTACACTGTTGGTGGACGGAAAGGCACATTATATTTATGGTGTGGCCAAGATGGGAAATGAAGGGAAGTTCGTGGATAATCTGGAGAACGGAGGCCTCGGCTGTCCCATCGATCCGAAGACCGGGAAGATGTGCGGAGTGGCACACACCTCTCCGCTGATCAATTACGATACACATCCGTATACCGGAGTGAAACTGGTGGGCTACCAGCTGCCGTATGTACGAGAGGCCATCAAGCTCTGCCTCAAGGCAGCCCATGTGACACCGGAGGTGGGCTATGTGGGCTGGGATGTGGCTGTGACCGAGGACGGACCGATCCTGGTAGAAGGAAACAACTACTCGGGCTACGACTTCTGGCAGCTGCCGGAGTGGACACCGAACAAGAGAGGACTGTATCCCTACTTCCGTAAGATGATCAAAGGCTACAGGTAAATAACCTGTCATCCTGAACGGAGCGAAGCGAAGTGAAGGATTTCTTCACTCGATAGAGAGGACATAGATAATATGAAAAATATGCTGAATTTCAAGAACTTCACGGCGGAGGAGCTGCAGAACATTTTGGACCTGGCTGCTGACATGAAGAAGGACCCCGCGAAGTACGCGCACGCGCTGGAGGGCAAGAAGCTCTATACACTGTTTGAGAAGACCTCCACCCGGACCTTCCTGTCCTTTACGACAGGCATCACCGAGATGGGCGGCTCCTATTTCAATCAGCTCTGGCGGGATTCGAATTTCGTTCTGGGCGAACCGATCTCCGAGATCAAATATGTCTGCCGGAACGTGGACATCATCATGGCCCGTCTGGTGAAGAATGAGACCGTGGAGCTCTTCGGTGAGAACGTGACCGTGCCCTTCATCAACGGGTGCGACAATTCCTATCATCACTGTCAGATCCTGGCGGACATGCTGACCGTGATCGAGAAGTTCGGGTCTCTGGATATCCGTCTTATGTACATTGGCGCAAAGAACAATGTTTTCAATTCTCTGGTTGAGTTCTTTGCTAAGATGGGACAGGGCACCCTGTTCGGTCTCACCCCGCTTGTAAATGATACGGTCTGCGGTCCTGACTTCTATGAGGCAGCAGCAGCCACCGGTCATTACGTGGAGCTGGATCCGTCCCTTCCGATCGAAGAGATCAAGCGTTACGTGGAGGATATGGATGTTCTTTATACCGACACGTGGCTGGATATGGAATTCTTTAACGATCCTGCATATCAGGAGCGGAAGGCGGAGCTGATGAAGAAGATGATGCCTTATCAGCTGAATTCCGAGTTTATCGGCGAAAGCAAAGCCATCGTTCTCCATGACATGCCCATGCATGTCGGATTTGAGATTTCCGAAGAGATTGAAAAGAAGCATATGGTCCACATCCTGGATCAGGCTGAGAACCGCCGCCATGCTGAGAAGGCGGTTATGTATACATTGTTGAATTCGTGATTTACTGCAGGTTCGTCGGTCATTTCCGGCGGACCTGTTTGTACGTTTCCTTAGATTCTTCGCCTACGGTTCGGAATGACATGTACGATGCTACAGACCGCATGAGTGGTGCGTAGAATGACGTGCATTGTGCTGCAGAATGACAGCGCAGTGTCCCGGCCGGCAGGTTGTCATTCTGAGCGAAGCGAAGAATCCCGTCACCCGAACAGATAAACAACAGGAGGAATGAGAAATGAAACATCTGATCGATCCCATGGACTTAACCGAGGAGGAACTGGAGGGCATCCTGCGTCGTGCGCAGGACATCATGGCACATCCGGATAACTATAGTGAGAAATGCAAGGGTAAGAAGATCGCAACGCTCTTCTATGAGCCCAGCACCAGAACTCGTCTCTCCTTTGAGGCGGCCATGATCGAGCTGGGCGGACAGGTTCTCGGCTTCTCGGAGGCATCGTCATCCTCCGTATCCAAGGGCGAGAGCGTGGAGGATACGGTCCGCGTGGTCGGCTGCTTCGCTGATATCATCGCCATGCGGCATATGAACGAGGGTGCGCCGATGCTGGCCAGCCTTTATTCTCCGGTTCCGATCATCAATGCGGGGGACGGCGGACACAACCATCCGACCCAGACCCTGACGGACCTCCTTACAATCCTCAGTGAGAAGGGCAGACTGGATAACTTCACCATAGGCCTCTGCGGGGACCTGAAGTTTGGTCGGACGGTACACTCACTGATCAAGGCCCTGTCCAGGTACAAGGGCATTAAGTTCGTGCTGATCTCCCCGGAGGAGCTGAAGGTTCCGGACTATATCATCTCTGAGGTGCTGGAGCCGGCAGGATTGGAGTATAAGGAGGTTACCTCCCTGGAGGACTCCATGCCGGAGCTGGATATCCTGTACATGACCCGTGTACAGCGGGAACGTTTCTTCAACGAGGCGGATTATGTACGTTTGAAGGATACCTACATTCTGGATACCCAGAAGATGGAGCTTGCGAAGGATGACATGATCATCCTGCACCCGCTTCCCCGTGTAAATGAGATCGCAACCTCCGTGGACAAGGATCCCAGGGCGCTTTACTTTAAGCAGGTGCTGTACGGAAAGTACGTGCGGGAGTCTCTGATCCTGCATCTGCTGGGGCTTTAGGAACTGCAATGTCATCCGGAAGGAGCGAAGCGACTGAAGGATCCCATGACTGTAGGAAAGAGATTCTTTGGATTCGGAAGCAGGAACAACGAATCATGAAAGAGAGGATATAACATGAAGATAGACAGTATACAGAACGGTATCGTACTGGACCATATATCCGAAGGAAAGGGTATGCAGATCTACTATGATCTGGGTCTTAACAAGCTGGACTGCAGCGTGGCCATCATCCAGCGCGTGAAGAGTGAGAAAATGGGCAAGAAGGATATCATCAAGGTCGACAAGGAAGGCTACGATATCGACCTTGACGTGATCGGCTATATCGATCCGAACATCACCGTCAGCATCATCAAGGACGGGGAGACGGTGGAGAAGAAGAAGGTAGCACTTCCTCAGAAGCTGATCAATATCAAGAAGTGCAAGAATCCGCGGTGCATTACCGCTATCGAGCCCGGCGTAGATCATATCTTCCGCCTGACCGATCCGGAGAAGCGGATCTACCGGTGTGTCTATTGTGATGAGGCCTGACCCGGGACACGGCATTATACTGTAAAATGAATACTTCCCTTTTACGATCCGGTTGTGCAAAAAAAAGTGATGACCGGATGGATATAATCGTCGATGTAAGGTAAATACATCCAATGTCAAGTAAGGAGGGAAGAGATTATGAGATGTATGATGTGTGGCACTGAAAATGCCGAAGGAAACAAATTCTGCATGTCCTGCGGAACACCCCTGACCAATATGGCAGGTGCGGCGCAGGGTGGAATGGTTCAGAGTGGAACGGCTCAGAACGGGAATCCGTACAATGGGGTGCAGAATCCCGCGCAGTACGGCAATTCCGGAAAGGCTTCCTTGCGTGGTTTGATCCCCGCTGGAAAGAAAAAGCTTGTTATCATCGGTGCGGCCGGTGCGGTGCTTGCATTGATCCTGATCCTGGCCCTTTTCGGCGGCAGCCGTTCGGGTTCTGCGACAAAGGAAGATGCGATCAAAGCATATCTTGAAGCCATGGGCAGCCGGAGTACTTCAAAATACCTGGATGCCAAAGTTCCGTCGGAGTTTCAGTCCGCATATGTTAAAAATGAGGAAAAGAGCAACTCGAAATCCTTTGATAAGATCGTGGATAGAAGATGTGATAACTGGGATACCGATCTGGTTTTTGACGAGATCAAAGAGGTGGAGGATATCTCGGACGGATCCGATTTCCACAAGTATTTTAAGAAAGAGTTCGGGGATGACTCGAAGCTTCAGGCAGTGTTCTATGTAGAATATTATTATCATAAGGATGGATCCACATCCAGGAAGAAGGCCAGCTGTGATCTGTTCCTTTATGACGGAAGGTGGTATTATGCATAAACTGACGGTTCGGACGAAATGAATATGGATCCTGAGCATAAGCTGGGGGCAGATCGTTCTGCTCCCGGCTTATCATGATAAAGGGGGGATGTTGTATGTGCAGGAAAAAAGGAACAATCGTAAAAGGTCTTAAACTTCTGATCCTTTCAGTGCTTTTGCTTTTCACGGGTATGATTTTTCCCGGGACGGCTGAAGCCGGGGAGACGGATGCGGAGCAGGGGAATCCGGTCGCCATACCGAATCTGTACAGGTACTTCGGAAGAAATCATTCCTATCTGACGTTAACGGATTCGGGATATATGCGGATCGCCGTCGATGAATCGGAAGGCGGTCTCATTTATATCGAATACTATGACAGGGAGTTCCGGCTTCTCGAAAAGAAAACCCTGAACCGCAGCCTAAAGATGTGGGGCGGCTTCTATGAAGGCCGGGAATTCTTCTATCTGCTGGAAGGTGCGGAGAATCCGGATGAAGCCGATGATGTGGAAATACTGCGTCTTTCAAAATATGACAAGGACTGGAACCTTCTGGGAGTGGCTCACATTTATCAGAATTCCTCCCTGTTCGGGGGAATCGTGACGTATCCGTTTGAACGGTGTGATGTGGAATTCGCCGAAGTGGATAACAAGCTGTATATCGTGACGGGGCATGCCGGAGAAGGCCATCAGGGCTTCCTGGAGGTCTGCGTGGATACGGAAGCAATGACCGGAGAGGTCATCGCAGCGGATCTCTGGCATTCCTTCTCCCAATGCATGACGAAGGAGGATAAGACATTATATATCCTTGAGATGAGCGAAGGAAGCCGGCGCACGCAGCTTACCCGGCAGGATACGGAGACAGGGGAAGGAGAGACCATATCCGTTCTGCCGTATCTTGGGGAAAGAACATCCTCCATGGCAGCGCCAACCTATGCCAGCGTCGATGATGTGGCTGTTTCCGGAAAGAACGTCTTCGGGCTCGGAACAGCGGTAGATCCGGACATGGTTCTTGAGTCCCACAATGTGTATCTCACAGTGACTCCGAAGGATTCCTTTACGGAGGAGGGCACAACCGTAAAATGGCTGACGACCCATGATACGGATCACACCTGGTTTACGGGAAATAATATCACGAAGATTTCAGATGACCGGTTCCTTGTCATGTGGCAGGAGTATGAACATGAAGACACGATTCACTACCTGTTTATAGACGGGGAAGGTGAACCTGTCAGTGAAGAGTTCACTGCAAATGCGGTGCTTTCCGAGTGCCATCCGGTCTATGACGGAGAGAAGGTTGTCTACTTTGCCAGCACCTGTAATACGGTCTCATTCTACACGATCGATGCCATGACCGGGGAAAAGAAAGAGGTGCAGTACAAGGTGGCGGGAGATAACGTGACCTGGGAACTGAAGGATGATACACTGACACTCTATGGAACCGGTCCGATCCGGATGGAGGGAAGCTATGAGATCAGTGTTCTTTCCTACGACAGCATTATTATGGGCGGGGGAAGTCAGTTCAGCGCGTGGAAGTCATCTGAGGATAAAATAAAGAAGATCGTGATCTCGGAAGGGATAACGTATGTTCCTGCCGACTGCTTCGAGGATCTGGAACAACTGGAGGCGGTGGAGATCGGGAAGGATGTTGAACTGGTCGATGACCGTGCCTTTGCGTTCTCGGATTCGCTGAGAACGCTTACGATCTCATCCATGGATACAAAGCTGGGAGCGGATGTATTGTGGACAGGAGCTTACTGGATCGGTAATGATGAAAAAACAGTATATGCAGAGATCCGGTGTCCGATCGGAAGTGAAGCGCATAAGTATGCAAAGGAAAAAGGGATCAGACTCACATTGATCGACTGGATCACCGAAAACGGGAAAAAGTATTACCTCTATCAGGGGAAAAGAGTTGTAGGCTGGCATCAGATAACGGAAGAAGACGCGTATGATTCGTCAGAGTATACGTATCCGGGCTGGTACTATTTCAACAAAAACGGAGAGCTGCAGACCGGCTGGGTGCAGTACAATAAGAAATGGTACTACACGGATCCTTCCTCCGGCGTCATGCAGACCGGCTGGTTAAAGAGCGGTAAGAACTGGTACTATCTGCGGGGCAACGGAATCATGGCTACCGGCTGGGTGAAGTATAAAAACCAGTGGTACTTCATGCGGAGCAACGGAACCATGGCCACCGGCTGGGTGAAGTACAAAAATCAGTGGTATTTCATGAAGAGCAGCGGTATACTTGCCACGAACTGCTGGGTGAAATATAAGGGTGACTGGTATTACATGGATTCGGAGGGGCTCTATGTAACGGGAACCAGAACGATCAGAGGGGTGAAATACAATTTCAACTCCGAAGGCGTATGTACCAACCCATAGGCATAAAAACGTAACAAAATTTTAATATTTACAAAATTCTTCAGAATTGGTATAATATCTTAGATTATGGGTTGTTATGTAACCCAAAATAAGAGGGAAAACCGACAAATGGAACAATACGCAATCAGGGGAGGGAATCCTCTGGAGGGCGAAGTGGTCATCGCAGGTGCCAAGAATGCCGCATTGGGCATCCTGGCGGCGGCGATCATGACCGACGATGAGTGCATCATCGAGAACGTGCCCTTCGTAAGCGATACCCGGACCCTTCTGAAAGCAATTGAAAATATAGGAGCTACAGTGCGTTATATCGATCGACATACAGTCTCCATCTGCGGCGCAGGCATTGCGGGGGACAGAGGACTGTCGGTGGACGATGAGTACATTCGCAAGATTCGTGCTTCCTACTACCTGATCGGAGCACTTTTGGGCAAGTACAAGTATGCAAATGTGGCGCTTCCCGGTGGCTGCGACATTGGTTCGCGTCCCATCGATCTGCACATCAAGGGCTTTGAGACCCTGGGTGCAACCGTGGATATCGTATCCGGCGGTAAGGTAGTGGCAGAAGCGGAGCAGCTTGTAGGCTCGCACATTTATCTGGATACCGTATCGGTTGGCGCAACCATCAATATCATGCTGGCAGCAGTGCTGGCGGAGGGTAAGACCACCATCGAGAACGCAGCGAAGGAGCCCCACATTGTAGACGTGGCCAACTTCCTGAACACGATGGGTGCGAATATCAAGGGTGCAGGTACCGATGTTATCCGCGTCCGGGGCGTATCCCGGCTGCATGGTGCCGAATACTCCATCATTCCGGATCAGATCGAAGCCGGAACCTTCATGGCGATGGCAGTGGCGACCCGCGGAAATGTGTTGATCCGTAACGTGATCCCGAAGCATCTGGAAGCAATCTCTTCCAAGATGATCGAAATGGGTGCACGTGTGATCGAGTATGACGATTCGGTTCGTGTTATGGCGGACGGAAAGCTTCGCCCCACGCAGGTAAAGACCCTGCCGTATCCCGGATTCCCCACGGATATGCAGGCACAGATCGCAGCGGCGCTCTGTCTGGCAGAGGGGACCAGTGTGGTAACGGAGAGTATCTTCGAGAACCGTTTCCGCTACGTCAATGAGCTGGCCCGTATGGGAGCAAAGATCCGTGTGGAGGGGAATACCGCGATCATTACCGGTGTTTCAAGATACACGGGAGCGAATATGACTGCATCCGACCTCCGCGCCGGTGCGGCACTTGTGATCGCAGCGCTGGCGGCAGAGGGTGTCAGCGTGATCGACGACATCAAGTATGTAAAGCGCGGATATGAGGATTTCGATACCAAGATCCGTTCCCTGGGCGGAGAGATGGAGATCGTGGATTCCGACCGCTCACTACAGAAGTTCAAGCTGCGGGCTGTCTGAACCGTCAACATGGACCCGATGAGGGATCATGCATGACAATATGGAGATTCTTCGACCTGCGGTCTCAGAATGGCATCCTGTGTGTCATCCTGAGCGGGCGCATACGGATGCGAAGGATCCCGTGACTTTATTCGGATAACACATGCCGGATTTTCGGTTGAAAATCCGGCTGTTTTGTTCACGATATGACTGAAAAAGGACTGTCATTTCAGTCCGGACGAATCAAAATGCGTCCCATTCGATGCATTTCAAAGGAGGATATACCTATGGCACAGAAAACGTATTACATCACAACCGCGATCGCCTATGCATCCGGAAAGCCGCACATCGGCAACACCTACGAGATCATTCTCGCAGATGCCATCGCACGCTACAAGAGATTTGTAGGCTACGATGTCCGGTTCCAGACAGGTACGGACGAGCATGGACAGAAGATCGAGACCAAGGCATTCGAGAGTCTTTCCACCCCGAAGGAATTCGTGGATGAGAAGGCAGGAGAGATCAAGCGGATCTGGGATCTCATGAACACTTCCTATGACAAGTTCATCCGCACCACGGATGAGGATCATGAGAAGCAGGTTCAGAAGATCTTTAAGAAGCTGTATGATCAGGGCGATATCTACAAGGGAGAGTACGAAGGCATGTACTGTACTCCCTGTGAGTCCTTCTGGACACCGGGACAGCTGGTGGACGGCAAGTGCCCGGACTGCGGTCGTGAGGTTCATCCTGCGAAGGAGGAGGCTTACTTCTTCAAGATGAGCAAATACGCTCCGCGCCTGATCGAATATATTGAAAAACATCCGGAATTTATCCAGCCGGAGTCCCGGAAGAACGAGATGGTGAATACCTTCCTGAAGCCGGGACTGCAGGATCTCTGCGTATCCAGAACCTCCTTCAAGTGGGGTATTCCGGTGGACTTCGATCCGAAGCACGTGATCTATGTATGGATCGATGCCCTTTCCAACTACATCACCGGCCTCGGTTATGATGTGGACGGAAATCACAGCGAGAATTTCAAGAAATACTGGCCGGCGGATCTGCACCTGATCGGTAAGGATATCCTCCGGTTCCATACCATTTACTGGCCCATCATGCTGATGGCGCTGGATGTTCCGCTTCCGAAGCAGATCTTCGGTCATCCGTGGCTGATCCAGAGCGACGGCAAGATGAGCAAGTCCCGCGGAAATGTGCTCTACGCGGACGATATGGTGGATTATTTCGGCGTGGATGCGGTGCGTTATTTTGCACTGCATGAGATGCCCTTTGAAAATGACGGCGTGATCTCCTGGGAGCTCCTGATCGAGCGAATCAATTCCGATCTGGCAAACACACTGGGAAATCTGGTGAACCGTACCATTTCCATGATCAACAAGTATTCCGGCGGCGTGGTGAATAACGCCGGCGCTGCGGAAGAAGTGGACAATGATCTGAAGAACTGCATCCGTGCTTACCGGATCCATGTAAATGAGTGCATGGAGAAGCTGAAGTGTGCGGACGCACTGACGGAGATCTTCAATATCTTCCGTCGTCTGAATAAGTATATTGATGAGACCATGCCGTGGGTACTGGGCAAGGATGAGGAGAAGAGGGACCGGCTTGAGACCGTGCTCTACAATCTGGTAGAGGGTATCACCATCGGCGCCAGCCTGCTGGCATCCTTCCTGCCCGAAACGGCTGATAAGATCGTGGCTCAGCTCAATACGCAGAAGCGGAGATGTACCGAGCTCGGAACCTTCGGCCTGTATCCGTCCGGCAATCGTGTGACCGAGACACCGGAAATCCTCTTTGCAAGGATCGATACCGAGAAGATGCTGGAGGAGATCGCAGTCCGTTTCCCGTCCAGGGAGCCGGAACCGGTGAAGGAAGAGAAGAAGGTGAAGGAACCCGAGAAGGTGGAGCCGGACAAGATCGAGGCGGTCGTAAAGGAAGAGATCACCATCGAGGAATTCGAGAAAATGCAGCTCCAGGTGGGTCAGATCCTTTCCTGCGAGGAGGTTCCGAAGTCCAAGAAGCTTCTCTGCTCACAGGTACAGGTGGAAGGCCGGGTTCTGCAGATCGTATCCGGGATCAAGAGCTACTACAGCCCCGAGGATATGGTCGGCAAGAAGGTCGTGGTCATCACGAATCTGAAGCCCGCAAAGCTGGCAGGCATCGAGTCCCAGGGTATGCTGCTCTGTGCGGAGGATGCTGACGGCAACCTGTCCCTCCTTACCACGGACCGTGCAGATGTACCTGCAGGATCCATGATCAGCTAGTGAGACTTGAATAAATCATACAAATGAGAGATCCTTCGCTTTGCTCAGGATGACAGGCGGTAACGTCGTCTGACCCGGAGGCGAAGGATCTTTGTTATAGAGAGTGACAGATCGGCATTATACGTTATCATCCCGGGGCACGCAGGCGTCGGATGCGACCGGGCGGCAGCGGGATGCGAAGGATCTGAATGGATATACAGCATGGACAAAATTGAAAGGATCAACTCAATAATCGAGCAGACACGGGAATCCGAGCAACGTGAGGTGGAACGTCAGGCTGCGGCCCGCGCTGAGGTGGCCGAAGTGGAAGCCGAGCGGGCACGGAAGCGTTACGAGGCGCATAAAGCCCGGATCGACGAGAAGGAACGCAGTCGTGAGGAAAAGGCAGTACGGCGCGGGGAACGAACCGAGGAACGACGGAAACTGCACATGGCGAAGCGGGAACTTCGGATTGCGAAGGCACATCTGGCCTTTGTGAGAAATGAACCTCCGGTCCTGACGCGGATGGAGGAGTTCGGAAATTATGCCAGTCACGGGCTGGGCGTACTTCTGGCGGTGGCCGGTCTGGTGCTTCTTCTCGTGAAATCCAATACAGGCATGAAGGTGATGGCCAGCCTCTTCTACGGTATCAGTATGATCCTGATGTTCCTGGACAGTGCCCTGTATCATGGCATGCCTGCAGGCTCCGGGGTGAAGCGGATCCTGCGACGTTTTGACTACTCATCGATCTATCTTCTGATCGGGGGAACCTTTGCACCGGTATTCCTGATCTACTGGGGAACGACTGCAGCGGTGGTGTTGTTCTGCGTACAATGGGGACTGATCGTCGGAGGCATCCTGCTTCTGGCTGTGTTCGGACCCGGACGGTACTACTGGGTGCACAATCTGCTTTATTTTGTGATCGGCTGGTCAGCCATCGCATTTCTTCCCGGCTGGTGGATGCATAACCGGCCGCTCTTCTGGATGGTTCTGGCCGGCGGCGTGATCTATACCGTCGGAATGATCCCGTTCGTCCGTGATAAAAGGGGAGATCATTTTATCTTCCATCTCTTTGTCCTGGCGGCGGCGGTGGTACACTGGTTTGCCATATATTTCTTTATCTACGATCCCACATAGGTGACGGTTACTGCCTCCTCCGTCGGATGGGAGACGGTAACGGCGCACCCGGACAAAACGGGGCGTGTCAGCCTGAAACTTCCGGAGGGTGTCTGGGATATTGCTTTTGAAATGGACGGCTACGAGTTGTACAAGCTGGAAGCCATCCGGATCAGTGCGGGAGAAACCGTTGATCGGACGGAAGAGATCGTTCTCTCCGCAAAAGCTCCCGAACTGGTTGAGGTTGCCCCGAATCTGAAGGAGGCGGAGAATAAGGACCCGCTTGAACGGTTCAATGAAATACCGAAAGGATATGAGAAGGATGCGTTCAATACGGAAGCAATCATGTGGATCGGGAAAAATGTCATGAACATTTCCGATCAGGATATGGAACGTTTTCCGGGGGAACTGAAGGATTACAGGGATGCAATGTCCGGTGCGTATGAATACGACGGGTACTACTATTTCTGTCAGTCGGAAAACAGTGTGAAGCGTGAAGGAATCTACTATGCAGAGGTTTCGGATACCGACGGCGACGGAACGGAAGAACTCCTGGTGATCCGATCTGCATGATGGAAATGGGACTCCGCGGGGCCGATTATCAGAGGATCTACTGCTGGGGTGGAGGTGCAGCGAATGATTTCCAGCGGAAGTATATTTTTGAGAAGTAAGATTGCAGATCAAAACGATCGACGTTATCCGTAATCGAAGAGGCGGGGGCTCCCACTGAGATGAAATGATTTGGATGGGACGTTATATGTCCCATCCCTTAAGGAGACAAGCGATGATGTACTGCGGTGCCTGTGGATATGAACTGAAAACAGAGGTCAGTGTCTGCCCGGTCTGCGGATGTTATACCGGGTTTGATGCGGCGCCGGAGCAGGAGGAGGTATCCCCGCGGAAGCGGGGGATCTCCCTGTCCGAGCAGCCGACCCGGCTGATCCGGCCGGAGGAAAAGCAAAGGACCAGGCCCATAGGGAATCCGGTGCCAGGTACATGGAAGCCTGCTACCGTAGAAAGACCGTCATATGGTACATGGAATCCTGCCGCCGGAGGAAGACCGGCGCCCGGAACCCGGAATCCTGCCGCCGGAGAGGATCCGGCTGCACAGAAATACGTGCAGTGGTCGGAACCGAAGACCCCGGACGGGAAACTGGTGGATCCCATGAAATCCCTGGCTCCGAAGAAATCCATGTCCCTTGGTCTGAAGATTGCCATCGGTCTGCTGATCCTTGCGGCGGTGGGACTCGGAGTGTATTTTGCGATACACGCACTGACAGGAGCGGAAAATGATGTGGACCGTTCCACCGAATCGGTTTCCATGGTGGATTCCATATATACATAGGATTTAGATGCCCCGGTGAGGCATTTCATGCCCCGGCAGATCCCTGTCGATGGTTTTGATTTGCATATCCGGGGCATTTGTGTTATACTGTACCCGTCTGTGCGGGAAGACGGAGGAGCACAGATTTCGAAAGGTTCAGAAACCTTAGCGCCATGTGGCTGCATTCGGTGTGTCGCACCGGCAGCACGACGAGGTGAAGCGTTATCGAAAGCATGGAGTGTGCGTATTCAGGGTGAATACTTCTCCTGTCTTAAATTCGGCGGATGCGCTTCCGGACGGCAGTTCGTAAGTTCCGTGACAAAGACGGCTGGTGACAGTCGGGACAAAGCGCGGAATACTGCAAGAGGCATGGTGCCTCCCAATTGATATCATACTGAGGGATCAGTCTGTCATGGGGTGACAGTCTTTTCGTTGTTGTGTCTTCGTTTTTTCACGTATGTGAGGATAACGGGGTTTATTACGGATTGTCATAATGACGGCAGAGGTCCCGCATTTTTAATCGAAAAGGAGAATACTATTATGTGTGGAATCGTAGGATTTACAGGGGAACTCCCCGCAAAGGATATACTGATCAGCGGCCTGGAGCAGCTGGAGTACCGTGGATATGACAGTGCCGGCATCGCGGTGCTGGATTCGGAGAAGGGCCTTCTCTTAAAGAAGAAGACAGGACATGTGGCGGATCTTCGCGAGGCAGCGAAGGACATGGAGACACAGGGCACCTGTGGTATCGGCCACACCCGCTGGGCAACCCACGGCGGTGTTACGGAGGCAAATGCGCATCCCCACAACTGCGGCAGTGTAACGCTCATTCACAACGGTATCATCGAGAACTATCGTGAGCTGACGGTTGAGTACGGCCTGTCCGAGAAACTGAAGTCCGAGACGGATACGGAGGTGGTTGCAGCCCTTCTGGATAAGATCTATGAAGGAGATCCCATCGTTGCGATCCGAAAGACCGTGAAGCTGCTGTCCGGAACATTTGCGCTCTGCATCATGTTCAGCGATCATCCGGACCTGATCTACTGCGTAAGAAATGTAAGCCCGCTGGTAGCGGCGGTTTTTGATGAGGGAACCATCATCGCGTCGGACCTGACCGCGCTCATCCCGTATTCCAAGAAGTATTTCGTGGTTCCGGAGTATCACATCCTGACCATGACAAAGGATTCCATCCACGTGGAGGATATGAAGGGCAACAAGGTGACGCCGGAGATCCTGACCGTGGACTGGGATATCAATTCCGCACAGAAGGGCGGATATCCGCACTTTATGCTGAAGGAGATCTATGAGCAGCCGGAAGCGCTGGAGCGTACCATCATGCCGCGGATCTCCGACGGTATGCCGGACTTCACCGAGGACGGTATCCCGGATGAGGTGCTGGAGAAGGTGAAGAGAGTGGTTGTTGTAGCCTGCGGAACCGCCATGCATGCAGGTATGGTGGGGGCCAAGGTGATCGAGAGCCGGCTGCGGATCCCGGTACAGGTGGAGATCGCATCCGAATTCCGCTATAAGGATCCCATCATCGATGAGACGGCCCTGACCGTGATCCTGTCCCAGTCGGGAGAGACCACGGATACGCTGGAAGCCCTGAAGATCGCAAAGAGCAAGGGCTCGAAGACCATTTCCATCGTAAATGTAAAGGGCTCCACCATTGCCCGTGAAAGTGACTATGTTCTGTACACCCATGCGGGTCCGGAGATCGCTGTTGCAAGTACCAAGGCCTACACGGTACAGATTTCTGCCATGTATCTTCTGGCAGCACGGATGGGCTTTGTAAAGGGAATCCTCTCCGAAGAGCAGACAAAGGACTTTATCGCGAAGCTGTCCGGTGCCGGTGAACTGATCCAGAAGACGCTGGAGAATGCCAACAACATCAAGCGGATCG
>JAFRWY010000117.1 GCA_017437905.1 Eubacterium sp. | reverse complement strand
GCTTCGCGTCGGTATCCTTCGCTTCGCTCAGGACTCACGGGACCCTCCCGCACTTCGTGCGGGCAATCCCGTAGCTATTATATCACATATTTCGGCTTGCGGAAACAGTTGTCATCACATCTCCGGAATACCGGAATGTCAGCGCACATCCATCTTTCATCCTGTATGTATAAGTGTATTCATTCGATTCTTCCTGAGTTCCGCCTTGCGCAAGGATCTTTGCCTGGGCATCCTTCATTTTCATACCGGGAGTCAGACCATACAACGTATAATCCGTTCCGGCATCAAGGGACAGGAAACTGATCTTTTCGTCAAAACCGGAGCCAACGATCACCTGTGTATTATAGTATTTGAATTCAATCCCGGAGGTTGCTTCCACATCATAGAAATGATCATGTTCCGCAACAAAGTTAAAGATATTATCATTCCAGTAATCACTGAGTTCCTTCGAATACTCATGTGTCAGTGTGACGGATTCATCCAGATTGATCCGGATTACCGGCCGTACACCGTTCCATGCATTCTTGGAGCCTGCGGATTTTGCGGAATCAAGAATGATACCGGACTCTCCCACCAGGGAAGCACATCCGTCCGCATAATTACTGGGTGACCGAAGCCACCAGCAATCCGCACTTCCGTCGTCCCATCCCATATTCACCTGATTTCGTGAATACTGGGCTTTTGCATAGGCCGTAGGCAGAGCTATCCTCGATTCGTCTGTGGGGAAGAACTCTTTCGCCTCGTTCAGACTGAGGAGATACACCCGGTCACTGGTTTCACGGCCATAGTAGATATCATTCGGAGCATACTCATATCCATGATTCTTCTCCATGGTTACTCTGCCCTTCACAATCCGTGCCTTTTCTTCCCCGGAAAATGCGGATTCGTAGAATATCTCATTCAGCCAGAGTCTTACCCAACTGTTGTCCCATGAACGCCAGCCTTCGCTTCCTGCTTCCCGATATTCAGCATAATAATTGCAGTCGAGAATGTATTTACTGATTAGCAGATATTCATCCCCGTGCTTATCGAGAACGACCCATTCGATATTCTCCGCACCATTTGATGTATTATCATCCTGCTCAAACTTTCCATATAGCAGCGAATCACCGATTTGGTACTCCTTCGTCCTTGTCGGTTCCTGTGTTGCAGTATCCTCTTCCGTAGTTTCCGACGATTCCTTTGTCTCCGAGGAATCTGTAGCATCCGTTCCCTCTGTTGTCTCTGTTCCTTCCGAGGTCCCGGTCGCAGTCGAGTTATCGGGCCATGTAAACCCTTCCGTCGACCGTGTCGTACTCTGATTTTCCGAGGTGCTCTGACCGGGTCCCTCCGAACCGGATCCCGGCCGCTTTGACTTTCGCCCGGTCAGAACAACGATCAGGATGATCACAACAAGAACAACCAGAGCCGATATCCCTATAATGGCAAACAGGTACCTGTTGTCCTTTCCTTTCTTATCATTCATTCGTCCACCTCATCCGGTACAGTCACAATACATTATAAAGTCCGTTGAATCATATATTGTGACTGTACTTGCATCTATGAGCATTTGTTTATTGAGTGAAACATCCTCTACGGATTCAAACACACTCCATTTTTATCAAACCTATATGCCTTAGATCCGATTGTTTTGTTCCCAGTCGTGATATACCCATTCTTGTCGAAGTAGTACCACTTGTCATCAATCTTCTGCCACTGACTCTTCGCATACCACCCGGAACATCCGAACCACCAACTGACATCATCTTTGTGCCAGGTAGATTTCTTCTTATAGGTCCAGGTTCCATCTTTATTCAGCCAGTAACCCTGACACCATTCATTTGCGGCCATGATGCCGTTCTTCTTGAAAAAGTACCAGTCACTGCCGATCTTCCTCCAGCCGGTCTGCTTTGCACCATTGATGTAATAGTACCAATGCCCGCCTTCCTTGCTCCAACCATTTTTCGCCAGTTTCGGAACCACTTCCTGTTTCCTGATCACTTCTCCGCAAACCGAACAGTGACTGCCTTCGGTAAGACCTGTTCTTGTATTTGTCGCAGAAACAGCCTTGTCTATTACCTCTCTATGTCCGAGAGCCTTCACCGTTTCCTGTGCTTTGATCACTTCACCACATACCGAACATTTCCTTCCAGCGGTCTTTCCATTCTCAGTACATGTCGCGGCTACCGCAGGGATGACTTCTTCCGTGTGTCCCAACGCCGGTATAATCGTTTGTTCTTTCAGAACTTCATTGCAAATAGAGCATTTTACACCGTCCGTCAATCCGCTGCCTAAACACGAAGCAGGCAGCCCTTTCACTATCACTCTATTGTGATCATGTACATTCACATCCGGTACAGCAACACTTGTATAGTTTCCGAACACGTCATATGCATAAATATGAGTTCTGTATAATCCTGTTTCGTTATTATGATCAGAAGTCACAACATTAAAAACCACTTTGCCATTATTAATAGTTCCTCTTACTTTAGTATCCAGCCACCAGGCAGAAACAATATCATCCTGATCATTTTTTAATGTCCAGGTAGGAAACTGCACTCTGTTTACTCCGGCATCAGTATTATCATTTGTTACCCGACAAGTAATTGTGTATCCTTTTGATGAAATGTTTGATACTTCAACATCAGATATTCGAGGTCCTTTTTCAGGAAATGTGTATTCAATCCCAGGATTAGTCAACACATTCGCATTATCATAGGCATACATATGCACTATATATTTTCCTTTTTCATTCTTGTGATCGGCAAAATTAATTCTTGCCCAATACATATCATTGTTATCTGTACAATATCCATCATACCACTTAATATCGTCCTGTCCGTTTTTTTCAGTCCATACGGCATATCTAACCGATTTTACTCCGTTAGGACTTGTCACCTTTGCAAGTATAGTAAAAGCTCCATCCCTGAATTCTGCCACTCGGAATCCGGAATAATCAGGTCCTTTTGAGGTGCCAAAATCATACGACAATCCGGGATTCGCCTTGTTATCATAGTTGTCATAGGCATACATATGGATAATGTATTTTCCTTTTTCGCCATTATGATCGGCAAACTTTATTCTATGCCAATAATAATCATTATTATCTGTACAATATCCATCGTACCACTGAATATCATCCTGACCATTTTTTTCAGTCCATACAGCGTAACGTACCGATTTAACACCTGAGGCGTCAGTTACTTTCGCCATAACTGTGAACCCTGATCCATCCGAAACTATCTCCCCTACATGAAAATCAGAATAGTCAGGAGGTGTATTATCAACGCTTTGTCCCAGCAGATCAAGTCTGACCGTATAAAGCATGCTGCATGGAGCATGATCTTTATAATCATCATTATGTGCACACCATGTTCCTCCATCAGCAGTACATATGACTACATGTCCCATAGAATACCACATGGGATTTCCTGCTTTCATATCAGAATAAGAAGGATTACTTACAACAAGGTTTTTATATTCTGGTGAATTCTTAAAATAATTAAGAAGCGAAATGGCACCGCACCACGCTGCATTTCCTTTGATTTTTCCATTCTGTTCGTACACTCCCCAACTGCTATTTACCGGTAACCCACCTGCTACAAGACACTGAGAAACAAAATTAGCACAATCGCCTCCATCCGGATTGTAATTATAATACGCGGGATTATAACTGCATCCACAGGGATATCCATGATTGCAGGTGTATTGTCGCGCATAAGCTACAGCCTTTTGCGGATTATATGTAACCGCGGCCTCTACTTCTTTTACTCCCCCCAGATTGGAAATCAATAACAACATCAATGCCATTGTCAGAATTCCGCATATCGTTTTTTTCAAAATCTTACTCATCTCTCGTCCTCCTTCATCGTACGTTTTCATCTTCCTTTTCGATATAATTGACTACGATCTCTTTGCCCGGACAGACATCCCAATCGGATATGTGATTTCATATTCAACATCCATTTCAAGTGTTTTTCCGGCTTCAGCTCTCACCTCCCATGTAGCAATACCCTTCTTTTTGTCAAGAAAAGCATCTGATGATTGAATAACTTCAATCTGAATCTCCTCATTTATGCTTCCCGGAATGTTATCATATACAAATATCTTCGCATCATATTCCAGTTTGTTCGCGATTTCTATTCGGTATTTATTTCTGATCCAATTCTTCCTTTCCTCTATGTTCTTTCCAACCTTTGTTTCCAAGACGACTCTTTTTGACGTAATCCCATCGGTTCGGGATAAAATCAATCCATGTTCCATACAAACATCATTCACATGTAGACTTCGGATGTATTCTTTATCCAGAAATAATTCAGCCCGCGCATTACGCATATTCTTTATATGTTCATCAAGAGCTTCTTGTAATTCATTTGATCCCATCAAAAGGAATGCATTCGGATTCTCGGATGGGACAAGCAGATAGTTTTTTTCAACCGGATAATCTTTTGTTTCCAAAAGAATCCCCAGGATCTCTCCGGCATTTACTGATACAGCATCCTGAATCTGATAATCCCTGCTCAGTCTGTAATCAGAAACAATCTGTTCCACATTCACACTTTCTTTTGAAATGTAATCACGTTCAGCAGAACTATCATTTCCATAATCAGCCCGACCTTCAGCCTCACCATAAAACGTTCCTTCTGACGGTGCCATCAGTTGTGCAAAAGAAGGTGCAGGTGAATTGTATTCCGAATCATATTTCTTCTTATAGCTCTGGTCTATAATTAACTTTCTGATGGTCGGAATACGTTGAACGTCCATCCCCGTCGATACTGTAATCGGAACATCGCAAATATCCATATCTGTATGGAGCTCAGCATAAAAATCCAATGCAACTATATCCTTCGTTGAATCGGCATTGATAATGTAATATGGTCGCCAGTAGATTTTATTATAAATATAGGAAAGCTTTACTTCCGTTTCCTCTTTAATCTCGTCCTTTAAAACCACATGGATTCCAAACAGCTTTTCATCATCGATTGCCTTTTCGTCATCGATTTTTTCCATCTGCTTCAGCAAATTCAGATAATACTCTTCCGCTGTTTTATGTTGAACCAGGAAAAGATCCAATGAATTCGTCTTTTTCGCCAGATTCTTCATGTAACGTTTCATATCCTTAGCTTCTTTCTTCAACATCCGGTATCGAATCTCTTTTGATTCATCCGCTACAATTTCACCGGATTTCCAATAAGTAAAGAAGGAAATGGAAGAATAACGAAGCCCCGTAGCAGATATAACAATACTCCCTGTTTTAATATTGTCTTTAAGGCCCACAATATAAATATCTCTTGCAGATCCCGTTGGTTTACAGATAAACCTGCTTTCAATACGAGAAGAATCACTAAAAAGCTTAATGCCCGACATCGTTGTAGTATATGCATTTCCTCCATCCAGTATTTCTCTGATATTCACGGTTTCAACCGTCGATTCAAACGAATAAGTATTCCATGGTCGACACGTGAAATCATCTGAATAATTAAAATCAGGAACACTAAAATCGGGATTATTATCCGAATCATCGATTTCGTCCAATATTTCTGAAAAATCATAGTTGTCTTGCTCTTCTTTTGAAAATGTACCATCGCAATGCGGACACACGTTGAATCTGTCTGAAGCATAAAAGTGTCCGGTTTCACATCTAACCAGGTTCATTTTTCCACCTCCGATATTTCTTTCTTTTTCTTTGTTTTATTATGGATTCCGAAATGGATCGCTCCTTCCGGACATACGTGCCGGCATTTTCCGCACTGGATGCATTCGCGGTCACAGACCTTCTTCACATCCATTTCACACATACGGACACAGGCATTACAATGTGTGCATTTTTCAGGATCTACCTTGATCCCGAAGAAGGACACGGGATTAAACAGCGAGTAAAGGGCGCCCAGCGGACACAGGAATCTGCAGAACGCGCGGTAACAGAAGATACATAGAACCAGCAGGAGCACCAGGAAATAAACCTTCCAGGAGAAAAGGAATCCGATCAGTCCCTGTAATATCTCATTTTTAAACACAAGGGGAATTCCCGCTTCCAGAGTACCTGCGGGACAGATATACTTGCAGAACCCGGGAACAAGTTTAATGAGCGGTATCAAAACCACAAAGAGAACCAGGATCACATATTTCAGATAGGAAAGGACGCGCGTCACACGGTTCTTCCGCAGCTTCGGCGTAGGGATCTTATGGAGAAGATCCTGAAGGAAGCCAAAGGGACAAAGGAATCCGCAGATAAAACGCCCCAGCAGCAGCCCGAACAGGATCAGGGTTCCGAGAATATAATACGGAAACCGATATCGGGATGAAAGCAGTCCGCTTTGGAGACTTCCCAGAGGGCAGGACGCAATCGCTCCGGGACATGAATAACAATTCAGCCCCGGAACGCATACCCCTTTCATATTTCCTTTATAGATCTTCCCAGCGGCAAATCCCATGAAATTGCAATTATATAACACTGCAGTGATCAGCTGAACAAAGTGTCTCTTCGGTATTCTCTTATGCTTCACTTTGTCTTTCTTCATACGGTTCAACCTATTCCGATGCATTCATAACAGATCATGACAGCCTTCTTCATCACATCAGAGAATCCACCCTGCAATAAGCCTGCTGCAAGAAATTCAGCTCCGACCAAAAGCAGGATTCCTCTGATAATCCAGGTTCTGTAATTCTTCATCTTCGTCATCCTTAATAACACGAATCCAGTGCCGACTTGTACTCACTGTAATCATTGGCTCCGGTGTACAGCTTTGCGATCACGCCATGATCAACAACCACCGTGTAGGGGATATAGTCCGTCGGATAATACGTTATGATCCTGTAGTCCTCATCACAGCCGACCATAAATGAATACTCGTTCTGATCAGCGAACTGATTCGTTGTAAAGGAATTATCACCGCAGTTAATACAGAGAATATTGTAGCCTTCCTGCTGAAGCTGCTCAAATGCCGGCATCTCTCCTACACATGGGCCGCACCAGGTTGCCCAGAAATTGATGAGGATCACTTCATCATCAAAATCGGACAGACGGAAGGTTCTGCCGTCTTTCAGATCGATCGTAAAATCAGGTGCCACATCGCCTACCTGCAGAATCTTAGGAGTTCCCTCACCGGTATCTGCATTTGACCTTCCCGGGAAACGATCCACCGGAGCTTCCGTCGGCGGTTCTTCGGTTGCAGGTTCCTCCGTTTTCGGCTCTTTGGAATCCTTCCATGGGTACTCCGGCTCCTCCGTATCATCTTCCCTAAACCGGACGAAAGGGTTCCTACCGACAGGTTCCTCCTCCTGCTCCGTTTTTCCTTCAGCTACAGTCATCTTATCCGCGAAAGCATTCTTCGTTCCTTTTTTTGATCCACAGGCTGTCGCACTGACTGCCAGCATAAGCGTCAAAACTATAAGTCCGGTTTTCTTCTTCATATTGATCCGTCTCCTTTCCGGGAATTCTTATGATAGCTTTATTCTACAGTATTCCCTGACAGATATATCCGCTTTGTCATATTTAACATGATACTTGTAATACTTATGATCCGTATAAATGGAATTCCTACCGATCCAAATCAATTCTTCCATACAAAAAAGGATGCCGCAAATGACGTGTTTTCGCACGCATCCGGGCATCCTGATTTCAGACCGATTTATTTATTTAAACTTAAGCGAGGAAATCGCTCCCTGTTCAGCCTCATAGATATATTCCCATTCGTCATAATCTGTATCAATGACCATGGTAACGATAGACGCCATGGCATAAACTCCGTCCTTCTCACATATATAGAAGGAAAAGTCCATCAAATAACCTGCAAGGTCTCCGCTGCTGACCATACCATAGGTTGTATATACCGTCCAGTATGTTCCGTTGATCATAAGAACTTCCGTTTCGATCTCCGAGAATTCAACGCCGTACTGCTGGCCCATTTCATCCAGCGCCTTTGTCATATATTCTATGATCGTCTCGGAATTATCCTCGATGGAACCTCCATAGGGGTTGGATTCCACACCGCCGGAGATAACGACACCATTTCTTCCATGCATGTATGTCATGACCTTCGCTTCGCCGTTTGAAGTCGTCATGGATTCCGCCGGCACATCAACCGTAAGCGACTTCCCTCCCGAAGATCCAAGTGTTACCGTGGAACCGTTCTTCATGATCTCGATATCCGAGCCGGATGATCCGATACCGCCGTACTCCTTCGTATATACGTCCGTCATGGACTGGGTGCTGCCGCGGGGAACCAGATCCACCTGATCGATCGGGATGGCGAAGTTCAGATTCTGTCCGTCCGTACGCATCCAGTTGTTGATTCCGACCACCTGTCCGTATTTATCCAGAAGCGGGCCGCCGCTGTTGCCGTTGGTGATCGGCGCGGAATGCTGGATATATACATGTCCTCCTTCATTTCTTTCCGCTGTGGATACGATTCCTTCGGTAAATGTACCGTCATAGCCCTGGGAACTTCCGAGGGCATATACCTTTTCGCCGGTAACCACCTTGCCCGTCCGCCGCTTCAGAGGAATACTGCTGCTGATTTCTGTTTTCAGGATGGCGATATCCATGTCCGGATCATATCCGAGAACAGCGGTTATATCATACTTTTTTTCATCAACGGTCAGAATATAGCCGGCCGTCATACCGTCGATCACATGATAGTTGGTGATCACAGTCCCTTTTTCATCATCAAAGAAACCGGTACCTATGGAACCATATCCGCCGTTTGTTGCCTGTACCTCAACGGTTGACTGACTTGCCTGCTGATAGATGACCTCCGATTCCAGTTCCTTCGGTTCATCGGATCCCGTGGTTGGTTCCTCCGTCGTGGGCTGCTCCGTTTTATTCTCCGTGGTCCGGGTAGTCGGCTCCTTTATCCAGCCGGTATCCGTACTCACCTCTGACGAAGATCCCTTAGGTCTGTCGGTGTCCTTGCTTCCTCCGAACACGCCGAACGCAAACAGAAGAACCACTACCAGAAGGATTCCCCCCAGCGAAGCCAGTGTTGCTATTAGCGGGGCGTTGCTCTTCTTCTTTGGTGGCGGAGCAGCGGGCTTCGATGCTCCGGAAGAGGCTTTCGGTGCATAGGGTCTCCCCTGGTAACCGTTCGATGCTCCGGAAGAGTTGCCGCTTTCACCTGCCCATGCCGCACCAAATGAAGTGGGTCTTGCGCCGGAGTCTCCGGAACCGTAGGCTCCCTGTCCGGAACCTGCAGAACCATACGATCCCTGCCTTGCACCGGCTGCTCCGTATGCACCCGCTGCACCTGTAGTCCCGTATCCACCGGCACCGTAAGAACCCTGGGATGCAGCACCGATCGCCACCTGGATCACAGGAGCTTCAGACGCACCGTTTCTGTCCATCACCAGAACCGTTCCGTTACCAAGCTGTGTCGTCGAGACCGGCCTTCCGTTGATTGAAGATCCGTTGGTGCTCTGCATGTCCTGATAGCACCAGACACCGTTTTGCAGGTAGAAACACCCGTGGTGACCGGATACCCTGGGATTGTTGATCACAATATCCGAATCCGGATTTCTACCGATTATTACACTGTTTTTTCCAAAACTCCCCAGATTATAGGATTGAACCAAAGATCCGTTTCGGATCCTGATCGTAGTATCTGCCATAGTTGTCCCCTTTTACGTCGTAACAAATGATTTCGCCCTGATCTTACCACCAGTAATAGGAAATAAGAGCCGAATAGGTAATCCAGTAAATAACCAGACGGATGATCGTCAGGATTCCCAGTACCAGACCCGCGATAGCCATACCCTTTCCGCCTTTACGTCCTGCCATGGCAGGAATCGCCAGAATCACGGCTACCAGTGCCGTAATGCCGATGATCAACGGAACCGTAATATTGTAGAAAAAGAAGATCCACAACAAAATGATTGATGCCATGAATGCAAGTATTCCGAAGATCATGGATATCACTGCCAATGCGGATACCGGTGGTTTCGGCTGTAATGCATATATCGGATACGGGCTCACCGGTGCCACATAAACCGGCTGTGCTGCGTAATAAGCCGGCTGTACCGGCGCCTGATAGGGCTGAACCGGTGCCTGGTATGGCTGAGCGACCGGTGTCTGATAGGATTGTGCCCCGTAAGATTGCTGATATGGTTGCTGGCCATATGCATCGCCAGCATATGCTGCCGCCGCCCCTGCGGACTGGATCACCTGAAAGAATGTACTGTTCTCCTTCGGTGTACTCTCAAGGAAGATCTTGTCTCCGTCACGAACCGTGATCGATGTGATGGGGGTTCCGTTCATGGAAGAACCATTCGTACTCTTCATGTCCTGATAACACCACTGCCCCTGATTCTTATAGAAACAGCCGTGACTGGATGAGACCTTCGGATTCACAAGACGGATATCACATCCGGTGCTTCTTCCGACCACCACGGTGTCCTTTCCGAAGTCATCCAGGACAAACTCCATTTTTCGTCCGCTATCCGAGAAGCAGACCTTTGTTTTGCTCATATTCTCTCCCCTCTTACTCCGATACTCCCGCCGGAATGATCCTCTGTCAGCATATTCCCTGCCGGAATCCGATGTCATGATCAACATCCGTTACGATCACATCATCACTTAATTCTCCGGATAATACGGATTGCCTTCCTCATCAAAATACACAAGTACACCGTTTACATCATGATAATAGGGTGTTCCGTTATCATCCAGATAATACGGATATCCATTCTGGTTATAGTAGAATGGGACTCCCTTTTCATCTACATAGAATGCATTTCCTTCACTGTCGGTAAAGTAAACCGTGCCGTTCTCGTCCGTATGCGGTGTGTACTGCTGACTCGGTGAGCCGGACTGACCGGACTTGACCGATTCCCCCGATTGGCCGGACTGACCGGATTCACCCGACTGACCGGATTCACCCGGCTGATCCATCCGGCCGGATTGGCCCGATTGACCCGATTGACCGGATCTACCCGATTGACCGGATCTACCCGATTGACCGGATTGCTCCGATGGTTTTGACTGTGCCGGCTGCTCCGAGGGTTCCGGATCAAACAGTCCCCGAAGTCCTGCGTGATCATCCTCTTCAGAGTACTCATCCTGCTCTGACTGACTCTGTTCACTTTCCTGTACGGACAGTTTTTTCTCTCCCTGACGGCCTGACTGACTCCGTTCACTCTGACCTTCCGGCTGACCGGATCCGTTCTTCTGCCCTGCTGCATCCGAAGTATCAAACAGTCCCCGGAGTCCTGAATGCTCTTCCTCCTCCGGCGGAGCCTGCTGTTCCTGCTGAGCATTCATGCCCTGTGCCCCATATGAACCGGACGGACCATTCACCCTCTGATTGTATGGTCCCTGCGGGCTATTCATTCCCGGCACTCCATACGGTCCGTACTGTCCACCCGGGTCCATCTGGTTATAGGGTCCCTGCTGGACGCCGGCACCCATCCGGTTGTACGGTCCCTGCTGACCATTTACTCCCATCCGGTTATATGGCCCCTGCTGGCCCCCCGGACCCATCTGGTTATACATCCCCTGCTGGCCGCCGGGAGCCATCTGATTATACATTCCATTCTGGCCGTTGATCCCACGACCATACGGTCCCTGCTGGCCGTTCATTCCCATCTGACCGTAAGGTCCCATCTGGTTATAGGGCCCCTGCTGGCCATATCTTCCCTGTTGGTTAAACTGTCCCTGCTGGTTGTATGGTCCTTGCGGGCCGTTTACTCCCTGACGGACGAACCGGTTCTGCTGCCCCGGAATATTCGTATATCGCTTGGGACCGGATGCATTCCCGCCATTCATTCCGTTCGACGTCCTTGCTCCGTTTGCTCCCAAAGCCTTCGAAGAAGCTCCTACCAGTTCGAAACCGACAATCTGCTGAATACCGCCGCAGTTCTTACAACATTTTACCGCTCCGATATTCACGGCTCCGCATTTACCGCATCTCCAATCCAAAGAAGCAGCGTCAGCAGGCTTCGTTTCACTCTTCGGTGAAGGCTTCGACTCTCCGCCATTTTCCCCGGTGGAGGACAGAAACTGCCGCTTGCGTTCCTCAAATTCCTCTGCAGTGATCGCGCCCATATCCAGCAATTCTTTATATTTTCTGATTGCCTCAGCGGCCTTTATTGCATCCACACCCTGCTCCTCCGTTCCGTCAGTTACTTAGTAGATAAACAGGTCTTTTCTCTTGCTGATATATAGTGCATTCGCAAGGATCATTGACCCCGGTACCGTGATTCCATAGATATTGAATCCAAATGTAGCTATACCGGAAAGTATAGACTGCATAGCGAAGAAATCCACAACTACAAACAAAAGATCAGCCACCATGACCGAATAGAAAAGGATCGGTCCGATCTTCTTGAAACCGGTCAGCAGAAATCTTGTACAAACGGACATTGCCGCAAGAACAAAGAGGAAAACCCCGTGAATGATATCAAAGGTCTTCATGGCCGGTGCCATCGCATAGATCTCCTGTGTAATATTCGTATTTCCGGCTGCGTGGAAATAATTGGCATACATCCGGTACCCATTACCGGACATCTTCGAATAGTCCACATAGAAATGTTTTCCGGTAAACATCATCACTGCATCAAAAATCCGCCATGCAGCATACGCAAAGATCAGAAAATAAACCAGGAAGTAAAACCACTTCATCTCATAACCGGAACGATTCGCATATTCCCTCCAGTTACCCGGTCCGTTCTTGCTGCTCGCGGCAGCCGTGCTTTTTCTTACCGGAGCACTTTGTGCCGGGCGACCTGCTCCCGGCTGTTGAACTCCCTGAACCTGCCGGTTAAACGCCTGCGCCGCCTGACCGAAGTTTTGTGCCTGCTGGCCGTAAGCCTGTGCCGGCCCCTGTGCAGACTGGCCGTAACCCTGAGAAGCTCCCAGTGCCTGACGGTTCTGGGGAACCTGACCGTAGTTCTGCTGCTGATTATACCCCTGCGCTGCCTGGCTATAATTCTGTGCCTGCTGTCCATACCCCTGCACCGAACCCTGTGCATGCTGGCCGTAACCCTGAGAAGTCCCCGGTGCCTGACGGTTTTGAACTGCCTGACCGTAGCTCTGCGGCTGGTCATAACCCTGCGCCGGCTGCGGATTGCTTTGAACCGCCACATCTTCGACAACAACGTCAAACCAGGAAGAATCCTGCATCGGACTACGTTCAAAGAAAACCCTGTTTCCGTTCTGAATATACGTTGAAGTCACTTCCGATCCATCCATGGATGAACCATTTGTGCTGTTCATATCCTGATAACACCACCAGCCCTGACTCTTAAAGAACCGGCCATGGTTTCCGGAGCATTTCGGATTCGTGAGGACGATGTCATTTCTCCTGTCACGACCGATCGAAATCAGTTCCTTTCCGAAATCATCCAGTACATACTCGGCATGTCTGCCGTTATCTGAAACCAGTATCTTCGTTTTCCTCATACCTTTCCCCTCTCCCATTGATTCGGAATATTCCGGGACCTGATCCTTACGGACAGAAGTATCCGGACATCCGATATCTAAATCATACCACTTTTTACTGTTTTTCTACAGTAAAATCTGAGGAAAAATCAAAACTTTCTGCAACTCATGACGATCTTCTCAAAATCCGAAAAATACGTGTAATAGGAGGACAATGACTCCTGAAAAGCAATCATGATCACCTTGTCCAGAGATGCATCATAGAACGAATATGCCCGAAGAAGTACGGAAATGCCCATCAGTTCAAAGGAAATATCACACCGGTGTCCGGGCATGCCGTTTATCGTCAGATCCTCTTTTCCGAGTTTTACAATATTCGTTGCTCCGCTTTTTAAATATGTGTTATACAATGTACTGTCTGCCGCTTCCCAGAGTTCCTCCATATGATATACCGCATCCTTCGGTATCTGTTCTGTTTTTGAAATGGTCAGACATACCACGATCAGATCACTGTCATTATTGCTTCCGAGTTCGGGATAGTAGGTTAATGTCTTATTCGATTCCACCTGATTGCCCATATAAGCGGGAATATCAAAAATGTAATCATCATATGTGACAGCATTCACCGTCCCATCGGAAAAACCGTTTTTCGGTACTTTGTCCTTTACCTGTTCCTCTATGGGGGCATTATTTCCCGTTATATCCGATTCCGTAGAAGAAGTATGGGTTTCCGTATTCCCGGATTCCGTATCGAACTCGGTAGTGATCAATTCCGTCGATTCCGTACGGTCTGTTTGAGAAGTCATCGTCCATTCCGAACCTTTTTCCGTTGTTTTGTCCGGTTCCTTCTCCGTTTTAATTGTAAACAGTATGATCAGCGACACCACCAGCACCACCAGAACCACACCGCCTATGATACAGATTGCCAGGATCTTTTTCCTGTTTCCGCGATCTGCACCCAACTTCCCGGAGCCTTGGTTTTCCGGCTTTCCCGGACCCGGATCCTGATTCGTCGGCTGTGAATTCCACTGCGGATTTCCCTGTGGACGATTCTGTTGCCAATTCTGCTGTGGATTCCTCTGGGGATTGCTCTGCTGCCAATTCTGCTGCATGTTCCCCTGCGGACGATCCTGCTGCCAATTGTACTGCGGGTTCCCCTGTTGCCAATTCTGCTGATAATTCTGCTGCGAATTCCCCTGCATGTTCGGTACCGAATTATCATATCCACACCACTGACATATTGGTATTCCCGGATTAATCTCACGATTGCATCGGTTACATCTCATCTTGGCACTCCTCACTATCATTCATTCCAGACAACCTGCTATTCTGATGATACGGTCTCAAGTCCGGGGTAAGCTCCACAGTTATTCCTTCTGACACTACCAGTTCTCTACATCCCGGATCAATGCTGTGCACCTCTGTATTTCAGCCCTCTTGGAGCCATCTGCGGTGTCTCATTTCCGTAAATTGAGATGAATATCCCCATGCGAATTCCCGGTCCGGTCACCTCGTATCTATCCACAGGCCCGTTAATACCGGGAACCGACGATGATCCAAGCCGTGAAACATGAACGGGTTCTCCATTATTTGTCATTAGACGATTTATATAGTAGTGCATACCCGGGAACCCCATTACGAACACCGGATTTCTCGGTGTCAACCCCCAGTCATCCGTTATTCTGTTTTTTATACCTGCGGCCGCATTCTTTTCAGCCTCTTCCCGCACCATATTATCAAGCACCGCCTGTGCCTTATCATCACTTTCGATCTCCGGATCATATTCGTAGATAAATGCCATGGCAATATCAACTGCCTCATCTATCTTTTCCGGATCGGTGAATGGATCTCCATATCGAGAACGCATGGATGCCTTGATCTGCTCCGTTGACATTCTTATCTTGCATTTTCGGATATATACATCCTTGTATAATTCCTGTGCGGTTGAAATATACAGTAGATAATCGTTGCCCCGGATTGCTTTCGCCATGGATTCAAACACAGAATCAGCTTTTTCCCGGCTTCCAAAATACATCTTGTTCTCCATGGTTGAAATCCCCGAATCACCACATCTGGGGCAGTCTTTGAATCTGTCAGCATCATAAAAATGTCCACGCTCACATCTTGTCAGGTTCATAATAATCCCCCTTTCAATTTCTTTTTATTTGGTAAGTCAAGAATACTACATGAAAAACCCGCACTTTTGCCACATGCCATTATTATCACGGTTATTGTCAGAATTACATGAATTCCGGTACGGTCCGTGTTGTTTTTGAATACATTATAAAATCTCCCCACGAAAGGCATCATCCCGGAGATTCGTCCGTCCGAAATTTCGTTCGTAATCAGTGATCCTTCGTCACCATTCCCCGGGCAAAGCCACGTTCATGTACCTGCCCGACTTCGCTTCTGCTCCAGCTTCTCATAGCACCGGATCCACGCATTTGCGATCTGCTCATGGCCAAGCGCTGTGGGATGCGAACCATCCAGTGTTTCGTATCGTTCGCCCGAAGCCGCCAGATCCGCGCAATCCACGCCGGCCGACTTACAGCAACGGATGATGGAGTCATTGTACTGCGAGAATGAATACCCGGACATATTCTCCGGGAATCCCCAGGCAGGGTTCTTCATCAGATACGTTCGCATCAGGGTCCCGCAAATGATCCGTGACTTCGGATAGAGTTCCTTCATCCGCATAAGCATGAGGCGGTACGAACCCTCAAACTGATTCAACGGCACACCGTAACCCCAATCATTGCAGCCTGCATACACAAGGATGATATCCGGATGCTGAACCTCCGTGCCGAGGGCTCTGAGCCGTTCTTCGCTCCCCACCGCCGGAAATCGTCCTCCGGAGACCTTGCTTCCGGAGTAAGAATTATTCGTGAAGAGATATGCACCTGTCGCCTCAAGAAAAATGCTCCACCAGGTATCCTTAACACTCCTCATGTTATTCTGCTTCAGAACAGACGGAGTATAATATACAGAGTATCCCTTCGGATTATATCCCTGAAATGTGCTGATGGAATCTCCCACCACTGCTACCGTCCGGGCATGATTATATCCGCACCAGGGGCATACGGGAATGCCCGGATTTTTCTCTCTCTGACAATGAATACATTTCATATCTATGGCTCCTGAATTATCTGATTTACTTCCTGTTCCATCGCTGCAACAACTTCATCCAGCGACGCGTTCTTCAGGTCTCCTTCGTAATAAGATCTGCCGTATTGCCTGAGAAGCGCCCAGATATCGGAATCATACAGGCTAGTCGGATACAACTTCAGATTCTCTTCCGACTGTTTCCAGACCGGATACGGATTCTGATTGTTCAGGAACAGAACCAGATCATTCTTGGATCCCAGGTAATCATTCGCCAACTGATCCATGGCTTCCCTGTTATTCACCGGTTTATTATTCGTATTCACAAGGGCCAGCGCCAGTTCCGGATCACAGACTAGTTCGCATACCAAAAAAGCAGCCAGTTCCGGATTCGGTGTATCTTTACCGATCACCAGAAACTTCTCTCCCCAGAAGAAATCCTCCGGTCCGCGGATCACACCCCACTCACCTTTACCCATTCCGTTTTTCCGCATATTTTTCAGATTGGACGGATGAATGAAATACATAAACACATTTGCACCCGGCTTCGTATCCGCAGTCCATTCCGTTGATCTGAATTTCGTATCATGTGTATAACCGGAATCATACAGTGTTTTTGTGATAGACAGATAAGTCCGGATACTGTCATCCGCCTGAAATACCGGGTGTCCTTCCGCATCTTCCGTCACCCAGGCTGCGGTTCTGGAATGCAGGATCGGATAATTGATCTCCTCCAGCGAAGAATTGATCATATAACCCTTCTCTTTCAGCCGGGCTGCCGTATTCAGATAGGAATCCCAGTCCTTCACCAGTTCCTGTACCTGATCCGGATCATCCGTTCCGAACACTTCCTGTGCGATCCTCCGGTTATAGACAACCGTTCCTATGGAAGAATATACGGGAAGTGCATATAACTGATCTCCGGAACGACCATAATCCACATCTGCCGAATAACAATTGGACAGTGTATCATCCGTAAATCCGAGATCGTACAGATTATACAGTTCTGCCGGATCGCTGTGGATCCAGCCAAGGGCGTCACCACCCGCTCCGAGACAAAAGACAGAAGGATACTTCCCATTCTCCTGATTTTTCAGGACGTCACTTATAGACGAAGACATCTGGGTACTGCTGATCCCTAGTTTTACATATTCGATATAATCCTTGTACTGCGGAAAACGCTCCTTAAACTCCTTGATCTCACTCTCGAGGCTGTCATCCCAACAGTAAATGCAGATAGAATCTTCATCTGTCCAGGAAGAAGGATCCGGAGCCTTCACGCCGTGCTGTTCCGCATAACTCTGCCCGACGGGTGCTTCCGTGGCCTTATCCGTCGGTTGTTCCGTTAATTCTCCGGTGTTCGTATCAGCAGTTCCCTCAGAGGGATTCTCCGTACCCACCATCGTTGATGATTCCGATGATCCCGGGTCCGTAGACCCATCTTTCTTTCCGAGAAATACCAGACACAGGATTCCGGCTGCCACAAGCACCCCTGCGATCCCTGCGATCGGAATCCATTTACGGCTCTTCGATGGTGCTGCCTGCTTCTTCTCTCCCTTTCCACCGTTGCCCGGCGTTTTCGTTCTGTCTACGGCAGTCTTCTTATCCGAAGCTTCCGTCCGAATCTGCTGCTGATCCCCCGGGGCGGTCTGTGTGTTCTGCCCCTGCGACAGGCGAAGGTAATCCGCACGCATCTCCCCCATATTCTGATAACGATCCTTCGCATTGACTTTGAGTGCTTTCATCGTCACCACATCCATGGCATACGGAATGGAAGGGTTCAGATGACTGGGCGGTTCCAAACTGTCATCGATCATCCGGTCCACGGAATCGAGAGGACGCACCCCTGTCATCATATAGTAGATCAGAGCACCAAATGCGTACACATCCGTCCACGGTCCGATATTTCCGTGCCTCGAATATTGCTCCACCGGTGCATAACCGTGTTTCAGGATCACGGAGGAGGAATTCTGAGACATATCCGTCGTCTCCCTGGCCGCACCGAAATCAATCAGTTTGATCCTCTTATCATTGCACACAAAGATATTATCCGGAGCAATGTCTCTGTGAACGACCCCTTCATTATGAACCGTCTCCAGTGTGGTCATGAGTGCAAAGATCACGTTGATGGCCATGGATTCATCAATACGTCCGCCACTCCGGTCGATATACTGCTTCAGGGTCATTCCTTCCAGGAATTCCATGACGATATAAGCGGTCCCATTTGCTTCAAAGAAATCAAATACTGTGACGATATTCGGGTTGTTCGAGAAGCGCGACACATCCCTCGCCTCTCGCAGAAACCGCGTCTTCCCGTGTTCAAACTGATCTTCATTTTCCGTCACATATACGGAAACCAGCTTCTCTTCCGTCCGCGTTACAAGTCCGTTCGGATAAAATTCCTTGATCGCTACTTTCTTCTCAAGCGTACAATCCCACGCCCGGTAAGTGATGCCGAAGCCACCCATGGCCAGGATGGCATCGATCCTGTAACGATTGTTCAGAATCAGACCAATCGGCAATCCGATACTGATTTCAACGTTATTTTCCATCTTTCCCCTCACACAAGTATTTGTTAATCAGTTTCATCATAATCAATGATATCAATCTGTTTTCTCAATTGAGAATTCCCCATTCTCCCTGCATTGGGACAGCCATATAAATTAGCAAACGGTGGAGGGTCTTCCTCAAGTTCCGGATTAGGATGAGGACTGAATATTTCATTTACTCTGGTCCCATCAGCAGTAAAAACAGTAATAATCGTCATCCCGCTTCCGGTGTATATCTCAGCGTAGTCACCTCCGGGCACCGGGCCCGGAACAACCTTATAATTCTCTCTATTTGGATGCAGGGAGATCGTTACGGTACAATTCCCGGGTAACCTGATACAAACATTATTCGTGATCACATGATATTCCACACGTTTGTTATCAATAAATGATCCGTTCTTGCTGAGCAGATCCTGATAACACCAGTGTTCGTTATTTCCATCTCTGAAAAACTTCCCATGTCTTCTCGAGATTCTGTCTTTGCTCAAGAGAATATCACAATCATCACTTCGCCCGATCGTGACCGTAGACTTCCCGAAGTTTTCCAAAACATAGCTTCGCGGAGCCATACCCTCTTCACAGATTCTGATAATAGTCACATCGCAATTCAGCGCAACGTCTTTATTCTCACCGGGATTCACCATATCTTGCTTCCTCTCTTAAGAAATGATTATATTCCGAAAAAAGCCTCCACTCCATCCTGCACACGCAGACGAATTACGAAATCACGGATTCAGACAGACTCCGGAACTATTAAACTGATAGGTCTTTGTTCCGATCTTCACGCTTCCGGTCACCATCACTCCGTTCGAGTTAAAGTAATACCACTTTCCGCCGGATTTGATCCAACCGGTAAACATCACGCCGTCTTTCAGGAAATACCAGGATTTGCCGATCTTCTGCCATCCGGTTCGCATGACTCCATTCGTTCCGAAGTAATACCAGGACTTCCCAACCTTCTGCCACCCGGTTCGCATGACACCGTCGGTTCCGAAGTAATACCAGGACTTTCCGACCTTCTGCCACCCGGTTCGCATGACACCGTCGGTTCCGAAGTAATACCAGGACTTTCCGACCTTCTGCCACCCGGTTCGCATGATACCATCGGTTCCGAAGTAATACCACTTGTTGCTCAGCTTTTTCCATCCGGTCTGTAGAATCCCGTTGGTTCCAAGAAAGTACCACTTTCCACCGATCTGTTTCCATCCGATTTGCAAGACTCCATCTGTCCCTAAGAAATACCAGTTACCACTGATTTTCTTCCATCCTGTCAGAAGAATACCGGATGCATCAAAATAGTACTTCTTTCCGGAGATAGTGGACCAACCAATATCTTTCTTATCTTTTGAATAATGACTCTTCTTTCCCGATTCATCAATGATCCATTCCTCGTAAGGAAGCACCTTTACCGTAAAAGCCCTTGCAGCCCCGCCATGATCCAAAGCATAGAATTCAACAGAATAATCACCAAGATCTGCAAACGTAATACTAAATATCTGGTTTTCATCCGTTAATCCTGAAAAGACACTCGTCACATCCTGTGCAGCAATAATCGGAGTATGGTCATAGAACACTCTTACAGCAAGTGCTTTATCTTCAGCATCTTCATTGACAGTCGTCCGTAAATATAGTTTTTGATCGATTCCATGTTTCATGGAAAGAACATCGCCTTCTGAAATTTCATTTGAACTATCAAATGAATTACCCGACGTCGAAGTACTTATAATTCCGGAATCAACAATGATAGAAGTAACCTGAATCGGTTTTACTTCTATGTTAATCGTATCCATGATTTCTTTATTCTCATCAGAGATCAGATGAATTGTTGTCGTTCCGAGAGACACACCGGTTACCATACCATATGAATTAACTGTAGCAATTGTAGTGTCATCCGATTTCCAAGTTGCTTTCTTATTCGCAGCATTCATGGGAACAAATGATGGTTTCAAGTAGGTATTCTGTCCAAGGATGATTGAATCAGTTCCTCCGATAGAAAGACTGCGAAGACGAATGGGTCTCTCCTTTGCAGATACAGTAACCACATCCGACATAGTGCTTGTTCCCATGGCTTGTGCAGTAATAAAGGCTGTCCCTGCTGAATTCACTATAACATTTCCCTTGTCTACCGATGCGACATCCATATTTGTTGATTTCCAGATCAGTTGAATCCTGCCGTCACTCGTTTGAATCAACGATTGATCAAATGAATAATCATATCCTTCTTCCTCTCCATCAACGAATACTTTAGCCGTGATATTAAGAGTGTCATTGACCAGACAGGATATATCGTTTTCTTCCGTGATCAGTTTTCCATCATAATAAAGTTCAATTTTACAAACATTCGTGTTTATCGAATCTGAACTTGATACGGTGACATGAATCGTAAATGATTCCGTCCGTCCATTCCCGTCAGATACAATCAGAATAATATCTGTCTCGCCCTCGCTTTCACCCAAAATCTTGTAGTCAGAAGTGACTTTCGCAATTGAAGGATCCTTGCTCTCCCATGAAATAGAATCAATCATATTTGAATTTTGGGTCACTTTGTCTTCTCGAGTATCTCCTGACATGATTGCAAGTTCCTCAGCTTCCAATGAAATCAAAGGACGAACTGTAACCGGAATCACATACATCACCGATTTATCATAGACCGAGGAAACAGTGACTGAAGTAGTTCCGGTAGAAACAGGAAAAATCGTTCCATCTTCGTTAACTGTTACAACAGACTCATTTTCGGATATCCAGACCAGATCATCACCAGTGATCCCTTCCGGTTCCGAATCCACCTGAACTGTAACAGTATCCCAAACTGTCATGGTTATTGAAGAAGGCACCGTCGTAATCTGCGACGGAATAAGAATATCCGTTTGAAGTACTCCATGATCATCGAAGTAGAACTTCCTGCCACTAATCTCCATGAGACCGGTTGCCAGATGACTGGTCTTAGGTGTTGTGCCATCATCGACCACATAATATGTATTTCCATTGACTGTAGACCAACCAAGATCTTCGTCCGACCACACAACCTTAGTACCGGAATCACATCCCGGCTTCGTAGATTTGCTATTATTTCTTAAATCTAATAGGGTTATCCCGGTTCCCGTGCACTTTATATAACCCAATTCCGGATTCTGACTTAAGTCGATAGATGTAATACCTGTATCTGAACAATCAATCTTCACCAATTGAGGATTCTGTCTCACATCTAATTCCGTCAGTGGATTATTATTACATAAAACAGATTGTAGTGATTCAAAGCAACTTAGATTCAGATCCGATATATTATTACTATAGCAAGTCAAGTATTCGATCTTATCAGTTGAACTTAAGTCCAGACTATTCAGGAAATTCGAATAGCAGCAGATTTGTTTAAGATTGGAACAACCATTCAGATTTAGTTGCGTGATTTGATTATTACGACAATCTAAATCTCTCAATTTCGAATTCGAACTTAAGTCAAGACTTGTCAGGCTGCAATTTCTACAATACAGAACCTCCAGACTGGCACATTGACTCACATCTAATGAACTTAACGGATTGTAATCACACTGAATAAAAGGTAACTTCGTAACTCCCTTCAGTTCCAAATCAGTCAGATTATTCTGTTCACAATTAAGTGTAGTTAGTTCACTCTTTCCATTCAGGGTAAGTTCAGTTAATTTGTTTCTGTAGCAGTAAAGTGTCCTCAATTTAGAACAATTGTCTACGCGTAGTTCCGTCAGATTATTGTCATTACACTTCAGATAATCCATACGTGAATGAATACTCAGGTCAAGTTTCGTCAAACTATTCTTTGAGCAGTCAAACGTGTTCATCTCTGGGTTTGATGTCAAATCCAATTCTGTCAAACCATTGTTCGAACACATCAAACGATCCAATTCCGGATTATGACTTAAATCAAGACTGGAAATACTGTTATTATCACAATATACCGTTTGCAAAACTGCATTCATGCTCAAGTCCAGACCTGATAACTGATTATCAGCACAATTTAAATACCTTAAAACCGTATTGTAACTAACATCAAGTTCCGTCAATTGATTCTTATTGCAATACAAATTCTTCAAGGAGGTGAAATACTTAATTCCGGAAAGATTTCGAATCCCGCTATTTTTAACATCTATAGATGTTACTTTTTGACACTCTTCTTCTGTAAGAGATTTATCTTTATTCTCATCAATGTTTTGGAGGATATAAGTACGAAAGTTTTCATCCGGAAAATGATCCTCATCTACAGCAATCGTTTCTGCTGCATGTATGTCAAATGAAGGAACAACGGACAAAAACATAGTAAGAATAAGTGTATGTGCCAATAAACGTTTTGTAATCATCTTCATACGGTTTGTCTCCTTAATCACTACCAATCATCTAAGTTGGACCGATCTGTCTTATCTATCCAATTCAAATAATCTTTTTCAGACAATACTCTTCCCGCACTCCGGGCAGAACCTGCCGGTTACGATGCTGCCGCACTCGGAGCAGAATCTATGCTTTACTTTCATTTCCTTCCGGTGCTCTTCGAGGCGCTTATCCTTCGGCCAGGAGATCTTGTATTCCAGGCGTACGGAAACCGGCTGGTCAGGTTCCGCCGTCAGTTCCCAGCAGACTTCTCCGCTGTCCGCATCCAGAACCCCTTCCGAAAGCTCGGTGACATCGATATCAATCGATTTATCAGTGGAGACCGGTACCTGATCCTTGACCAGAAGCTTCACCTTGTCAGAGAACTTGTTGACCACGCGGATTTCAATCCCTCGCGTCTCCTTTCTGGCATTCTTCAGGAAGACGTCCTGTGTCTGCTTCGGACTCTCCGTACGAACCACAGTCAGCCGCTCATCCTGCCCCAGGGAAAGGGTGAGAAGATCCGTATCGCGTTCCGGATCCACATAGACATCCCCTGCATATGTATCACCCAGATAGATTGCAGCAGTGGCGGGTGGAAGCGGCCAGTCCTTCGCCGCAATCTCCGCAGTAAGGTAATTATGCGGATCTATGGACGGAATGGATAGAACATGGTAATTGGCCTTTACGGTAAATGACTGAAGGTCCGCCACATTCCCTTCCGTATCGTTCAGAATATCACGGGCATTCGGCAGAACGTAGGACTTCATAGTCTCTTCCTCAGAAACCTCAGCCTCATCCATCATAGAGAAAAGCATTTCAGGTGCTGCATTATCCGCACACTCTTCTTCCACGCACATATCGTCTGCGACTGCGCGCGCAGCCCCCATCATCATGCCCTTAGCACGGACTCTGGTCTTCTGTGGTTCATACAGTGAAAGCTCCAATGCCGACATGGAGGGAAGTTCGTTTGATACAGAAGGATTGCCCGTATATAGAGTCACCTTCACCTGCTTCCAGTCTTCCCCGGAGGACTGCAGGATCATAGCTTTCATGCGGACCTCCAGCGGGCTGCGGTCATCCTTATACTGAACCTCATATTTCGGTCTCCAGCCGCTGTTCTGTTCCTGATATTGAAGGATGAATGGAATAGTTCCTCCCTCTTCCGCCTGAAGTTCGGCCATGATCACCGGCTTATCCTCTTCCTTTTCAGCCTCTTCAGTCTTTTTCTCCAGTTCTGCCTTCTTCTCATTTAGCTGATCGATCTCTCTATGGAGTTGAAGCAGCTGTTCCGGAAGTGCTGCCAGAAGATTCTCCTGTTCTTCGGTGGTCACATTTGAGCGTCCCGTGAAATCACTGTTCTTTCTCCGAAGCTCCAGCATGGTGTTGCAGGTCACGATCCGGAATTCCAGTTCATCCAGCTGACGTTGAAGCTGTTCCGAAGCCTTCTTCGTGTCATTTACTTTATTGACATCTTCCTGATCCACAATCTGAAGATTGATCACTCGGATCTTCTCCGGGAACTTCAGACGAAAACTTCCGGAATCCGCTGTTCCGGTCATTCCTACGATATATACCAGGTTTTTTCCGGCCGTCAGAGTCATCTCCCCGGGGCGGATCACCGTTGCGCTGCTGCGGTATACCTGCACCTCAGTTACCTTCGTCGTTGTTAGCATACTATACCCCTTTCCTTGTCCCCAATTATACTTTACCTAATCATTATTCCGACGTACTTTACACTTATGCTTTTAACAATTACTTCCGCAGGTCCGATCCCACGCTTTATAAGTGATAAACCGTCCATTATATCCTAAACCAACCCCAAGATCGTATCTGTCATGAAGCAATGTGCCCGGCTTGAGAAAATAATCCAGCATTTGAGGTGTGCCCGTTTTATATCCACAATTAGGGCACACGCTCTCATTCTGATCCGCCACAGAAGAAGTGTATTCTTTCATACAATGCATACATCTGTTCTGCATTTCACACCAACCCATCCGTATTCAGGCAGCTTGTTGACGCCTATTCGTGGTCACATAGTCCATGAAACCGAAGATCACGGATTCAGACACACGCCTGAGCTGCTGAACTGATATGTCTTCGCGCCGATCTTCCGGCTTCCGGTTGTCATCACACCGTCAGCATTGAAGTAATACCACTTCCCGCCGGATTTCAGCCAGCCGGTCTTCATGGCACCGTCTTTGAAGAAGTACCATGCATTTCCGATCTTCTGCCAGCCGGTTACCATTGCACCGCCTTTGAAATAGTACCAGACCTTTCCGAGCTTCTTCCAGCCGGTTACCATGATGCCATCGGTTCCGAAGTAATACCATGTCTGTCCGACCTTCTGCCAACCGGTACGCATCACACCATCGGTTCCAAAGTAATACCAGGATTTACCCACCTTCTGCCATCCGGTGCGGAGGAACCCATTTGCGCCAAAGTAATACCATTTTCCACTAAGCTTCTTCCAGCCGGTGGCCATGATACCGTCGGTTCCGAAATAGTACCACTTACCGATCTTCTTCCATCCGGCGCAAAGGACGCCATCTTCTCCGAGATAGTACCACTTTCCGGCGATCTGCTGCCATCCGGTCTGCAGGATACCTTCTTCATCGAAGTAGTATTTCTGCCCGGAAATGGTGGTCCAGCCAACATTCATCTGGTCGAGTGTATAATGATAGACAGCACCTTCATCATCCTCATACCACTCGTCATACGGGATCATGCGGATCGTGAAGGATTTGATTTGGAAGCACCGTTTCCATCCAGCGCTTTACAATAAACCGAATACTCACCGATATCCGGGAGTTCGATCAGGTACACACGGTTTGCTTCCGTCGAATCTTCAAACTCGTCGGTCACATCAATCACATCAATGTCGATATCATCTTCGTCATATATTTCAAGGCCAACCTGCTTATTCGCCGCATCTGCATTTACGACGGTCCGAAGGAATAGTTCTTCATCCAAATGATGCTTCAATGTGAGAACCCCGTCTTCCGAAATCTCCTGTGCATCTACAAATGTGCTTCCGACGGACCCTTCCTCAGCAGCACCGGACTCCACCCTGATATTCTTAACCGATATGGGCTTTACTTCAATCTTAACTTCATCCGTAATCTCCGGATTTTCATCCGAGATCAGATGGATCATAGTCGTTCCCACAGAAATACCGGTAACCTTACCGAGTTCATTTACGGATGCGATTGAAGGATCATCCGAAACCCAAATCACTGTTTTATTATGGGCGTTCATCGGCGCACATGTAGCTTTCAGGTAGAAGCTCTCATTTTACTCGATCGTTTTATTGCCTGAAATTGTCACGCTTCGCAGATTGATTGGGCGTGCCTTTGCAGACACAGTGATCGCATCGGACATGACCGTCGATCCCATGGCCTGTGCAGTAATAAATGCTATCCCGGCAGATTCTACCGTAACACTTCCACGGTTAATCGTAACTACAGACGGATTTGTCGATTTCCAGATCAGACGGATCCTTCCTTCGTTTGTCTGGATCACCGGTTGGTCAAATGTGCATTCATATCCATCCTCTTCCCCGGTCACATAGACCTTGGCAGAGAACTCCAGAAGATCCCCCGGCATACCTGAAATATCATCATCTTCCGTGACAAGTGTGCCATTCCGGTACAGCTCTATCCTGCGGATGTTGGTATTGATGGACTCCGAGCCGGACACCACCACATGGATCCGGAAAGTCACCTCATAATCATATGCATCATTGATTTGCATTATGACATCCGTCTCACCTTCACGTTCACCCTGGATCAGATTATCAGAAGTGATCGAAACGATCTCCGGATTCTCGCTGATCAGTCTGATCAAAAGGAGCTTATCGGTATTCAATGCATACTTACACTCTGCTTCGCCGCCTGCAAGAACCATGATTTCACTGGTTTCCAACGAAATCACCGGTTTCACCGTGACCGGAACCATGTACATGATGGCCGGATCATATATGGAGGATACGGTAACAAAGGTCGACCCCTCCGAAACCGGTGTCACGACACCATCCTGACTCACCATAACGATTGACTCATCATCCGACTTCCAGATCAGGTCTTCGCCTGCAACTTCCGACGGCGTCGGAGTCGCAGTTAAAGTCACCGTATCCAGACAGGTAAGCGTCACAGAGGACGGCGTGACCTTGATATCCGAAGGAATAACGATATCCGTCTGGAGGACACCCTGGGAGTTGAAATAATGCTTCTCGCCATCGATCTCCACTACACCTGTAACGGGATGACTTTTCTTCGGTTCAACACCATCATCCACGATGTAATAGGTTTTATCATCCGCGGCGTTCCAGCCAAGGTCGTCATCGGATTTGATGACGATTGTACGAGGATCAAAAGAAGATTTATACAGTGTATTATTTCGCACATCCATAAATGTCAATGGATTATCTTCACATATTAACCATGACAGTTTTGGATTATTACTTAAGTCTAATTCTGTCAGATTATTATCATTGCAATAGAGCTGCATTAATGCCGAATTCTGACTCAAGTCCAGTTCTTCCAGTTGATTTGATTCGCAATGTAATGATTTTAGTTTTGAATTTGAACTAAGATTCAGTTTTTCAAGGTTATTATTATTACATTGAATACTTTCTAACGCGGTATTATTTGTCAGATCTAGATTGGTCAATTGATTATTCTGGCATTCAAGGATTCTCACCTTGGTATTATTCCCAATGATCAAATTGGTCAAATTATTATTTGAGCAGCTTATCCCTGTAATCTGTGTGTTATGACTCAAATCTAATTCGGTAAGCATATTATCACTGCAAGTAAAATTAACGATCCCTCCATGGGAAGAAAGATCAAGTTCCGTTAACTGGTTTTGTGCACAATATAAAGATATTAGATTTGAACAATTTGAGAGATCAATGTCCTTTAATCGATTACCCGAACAATTAATGTGAACTGATCTATTATACTCATTATGTGTATTGATGATCAGATTTTCGATTTGATTATCATAACAGTACAGTCCTGTTAATATAGTATTGTTGCTCAAATCAAGTTCAACCAGATTGTTGTTATTGCATTGTAAATAGTCCAATGCGACGCAACCACCCACATCCAGGGTGGCAAGACTGTTTTTTTCACAGCACAACCACGTCAGCTTCGTATTATTGCTTACATCAAGTGTCGTTAGACCACATTCACTACAGTTGATTTTTTCCAACTCGGTATTATGACTAATGTCAAGTTTTTGTAATTCATTTGATCCACAGTATAATTCTTTTAAACCCGAAAGACCACTCACATCCAAATCCGTCAGCTGACAATTTGCACAACTTACATCCACCAGTTTTGTCTGATTCTCCAAATCCAGCATTTTAATTGGATTATAATAACAATAAAGAACCTGTAATTCTGTATTATGACTGACATCTAAATCCGTCAATTGATTTTTCCCACACCTCAGTTCCTGTAGTAACGGATTCTGACTAACATCCAAAGACGTCAGTTTGTTATAATCACAAGAGAGAGACAACAGCGAAGGATTCTTACTGATGTCCAATGAAGTTATATTGTTATACTTACAGTCAAGCGTTTCCAGATTAGGGAAAAAAGCGATTCCATCAACACTGCTAATGCTACAGGATTCTACTCCAATACTGGTCACTGCTTCACACTCTTCCACACTCAGGAAAGTATCCCCATCCGAATCAAACTGTTTCGCCACCTCGCTGCGAAACGCCGGATCCGGGAAGTTATCCTCACTGATTTTGATACTTCCAGCCGCATGGGACACAAATGTGGGTAGCGTCGGAAGAATCATGCCCAGAGTCAGTGAATATGCTAATAAACGCTTCTTGTAGTTCTGCATGTTATGTTCTCCTTGTCCTCGATATCAGCCATCTTATTGCTTTTTTGAATATGTACCGTATTCTACGGATTCAGGCACACGCCCGAACTGTTGAAATTGTAGATCTTGTTTCCAATCTTCCGGCTTCCGGTTACCATCACACCGTTAGCATCGAAGTAATACCACTTCCCACCGGATTTCAGCCAGCCGGTCTTCATGGCACCTCCACTGAAGAAGTACCACTTTCCTCCGATCTGCTGCCAGCCGGTCAGCATCACTCCGCCTTTGAAGTAGTACCATTTCCCGCTGATCTGTTTCCAGCCGGTTACCATATACCCATCCGTCGGATCAAAGTAATACCATTTTTTGTCGATCTGCTTCCAGCCGGTTATCATGTATCCGTCCGTCGGCTCGAAATAGTACCATTTCTTTCCGATCTTCTTCCAGCCGGTTGACATGATACCGTTGCCGCCGAAATAATACCATTTGCCGCGGATCTTCCTCCAGCCGGTAGTCATGACGCCGTCCGTGCCGAAATAGTACCATTTCCCGCTGACCTTCTTCCAGCCGGTTACCATGACCCCATCTGTTCCGAAATAGTACCAGGCCTCATCAACCTGCTGCCAGTCGGTAGCCATGATGCCATCGGTTCCGAAATAATAACGGTGACTGTCAATGGTCTTCCAGCCGGTATCCATCTTATCCTTTGTGTAATGCCGGGTACTTCCGTCCTCATCCTGTACCCATTCGTCATAATATGCTACGTTCACTGTAAATGTTTTCTTTGCGCCGTAGCCATCCATGGCAACAAGTTTAACATCATATGTTCCGACCTCTTCCAGGTCGATCCGGAATACCTGATTCACATCCGAAAGTCCGGTGCAGTCTTCGGAAATATCCTGTACTGTCAGCGGTTCCCCTTCCTCGTCATATACACTGACACCGATTGCTTTATTAGCGGCGTCATTATTGACCGCGGTGCAGATATAGATCTGATGATCTATGCCATGCTTCAGGGTCAGCGTTTCGCCTTCCGTGATCACCTTCTGGCTGTTGAAGATGATGCTTCCGTCCGTTGAGTTAATGGAGCCAGTCTGTACAGTAAGACTCTTTACTACGATCGGTATCACTTCCACTTCCACCTCATCCATGATCTCTTCATTCTCATCCGAGATCACACGGATCGTGGTTTTACCAAAAGATACACCGGTAACCCTGCCGTATTCATTCACTTCAGCAACTTCCGGCTCCTCCGATTCCCAGTGAACTGCCTTATTCTCGGCATTCACGGGTGTGAAGGCAGCTTTCAGATAGATACTCTGACCTATCTCGATCGGAGACACTTCTCCGATCTTGATGCCGCGAAGATGAATGGCAGGTGCTTTCGCGGAAATGGTGATCGCATCCGACACAATCTCGGTTCGCATGGCCTGTGCGGTGATAAATGCGGTTCCTGCATCGGACACCCGGACATTCCCTCTTGTAACGGTTGCAACATCCGTATTCGTTGTTTTCCAGATCAGACGGATCCGACCGTTATTTGTCTGGATCACCGGATTGTCATAGGAATACTCGTACGGTTCGTCCACACCTTCCAGATAGATTTTTGCAGTAAACTCCAAAGTATCATCTACAAGTGCCGGGAACTCGTCATCCTCTGTAACCAGATCTCCGTTATAATAGAGCTCGATCCGGCTGACATCTGTATTGATGGATTCAGCTCCGGACACGGTTACATGGATCGTGTATACCTCGGTGTTTCCGTTCCCGTCGGATACGGTAACCGTAATATCCGTCTCTCCCTCTCCTTCACCAAGAATCTCAAACTCCGAAGTTACGGTTGCAACTTCGGGATCCTCCGATTCACATGTGATCTTCTTTATCTTTTCTGTATTACGTGTGTATCCCACAGATACAGGCTCTCCGCTCAGAAGATCCAGTTCCGTCGTTTCCAGAGAGAGAACCGGCTTCACCGTAACCGGAATGGTAACCATCATGGACGGATCATAAAGTGCGGATACAGTTACCGAAGTATTTCCCGGTTTAACCGCAGTAAGAACACCCGAAGGATCCACTTCGACGATGGATTCATCATCCGCTTCCCACACCAGATAACTCTTTGCACCTGATGGAGTCGTTACAGCTTCGATTTTTATCGTATCCCAGGTCGTCATGGATACCGTCGACGGAGTTACATTGATTGTAGCAGGTAAAACGTCTTTCTGAAGTATTCCTGCCTGATTAAAATAATACTTCTTTCCGTCAATCTCATTTAGCCCTGTTGCGAGACGGCTCTGCTTCGGAGACACACCACCAAGATCTTGAACATAGTAAATATCGCTTCCCACTGTGTGCCAGCCGAGATCCCCATTGGAACGTATGAGGATCATGGCAGAGGTTTCATCGAAGTCTATGATATCTTCGTTATTTCTGAGATCCAGAAGTTTGATCTGATTGTTGTAGCATGTCAGTTCTCTCATCAACGGATTATAACTGATGTCCAGTGCTGTCAGCTTATTATCTCTGCAGTTCAGAAGGTTCATTTTCGGACAGTTGCTGACATCCAGTTCCGTAAGCTGATTATCACAGCAATCCAACCGTTCCAGCACCGTTTGCCGAGTGACATCCAGTTCCGTTAAACTGTTTTCCGACACGTAACATAACCACAGAAGTGGATTATTTTTGATATCTATTTTAGTCAACCGGTTATTCTGAATTGCAATTTCATCCAGTTTTGTATTATTCTTTACATCGATTTCCGTTAGTTCGTTACCTGCACACCACAGTTTAGCCAGGTTCAGGTTCTGACTGACATCCAGCTTCGTCAGCTGATTATTCCTGCAGACCAGTCGCCAGAGTTTCGGTGCAAAACCCATATCCAGTTCCCTGATCTCGTTATCGTCACATTCCAGATTATCCAGATTCGTAAAAAGTTCGATACCGGTAAGATCTTTGATCCCCATATCATTCACAATAATGTCAAGTACAGCATCGCGTTCTTCTTCGGACAAAAACATATCCTTATCCGTGTCAATATTCTGAAGGACATAATTCCGGAATGCTTCGTCCGGGAACAGGTTTTCGTCAATATACGGTATGGAATTATGCAGATTAAAGGTGATCTGTTTCGATGCAAAATCATCATCTTCAGAATACTGCACGCCTGCACGATCCCACACCTTCAGCGTTAACGTGTACTGACCATCGGAGAGTTCCTCCGATGTTGTCCCCAGGAGACTGCTAAGGGTGCGATTTGATATCGATGCGGTATAAATCACCGGGCGCTTTATCACTTCTCCGTCTTTCGATATCTCCAGTTCAATCTGATGAACACCGATATTATCCATAGCGCTGAAACTGATCTTCGGATCCCCTCCGAAGTGCAGGTTATTTGCTGATTTTCCATTTACAGTGAATGAAGCGATCTCCGGCAGTTCAGTGTCTATATAGTACGTTTTCTGATATGTGTCGGAAATATTCCCTGCCTTATCCCGAATAGCAAAACGAACCATCGTTCCGTCAGTATCCAAAGAAGGATCCACACTCAGCACTGCCGTATAGGATCCATCCCCATTCGGCATAACTGATACGATGGAACAACCCGAAATATCCCGGATTGAATCCTGATCAACCCCGGAAATATAGTCTCCTTCTTCTGCATCGTTGTATTTCACTGAATAGGATAGATACCTGTACCATCCAGTTTCCCATGACTCCAGATCCTCCCACTCGGGTGCCGCAAGATCCACGTTGATGGTTTCGATCAGATCTTCTTCACTTTTGACGCCATACTTATTTACTGCACAGGCTCCAATGTCATGATAGATTGTGGAATCCACAGATTTAATCGGCTTTGAGTAGTAATACACATACATTCCTTCGGTCTCCGGCGTACCGATCATCACAAGATCCGCCACATCAATAACTGTTTTTTCCTCTTCTGCTCCTTCCCTCTGATAACGAATTTCAAGTCTCGCCAGTTCCTCATCCGATGTAATGCTGTAATTGATGTTAAATGTCTCTTCATTTGTATCATTTTCATCACTCAAGGCAGGATCAATCACATGGGATACACCGAAGACCTGATCCAAATACTTAAGAACTACAGGCTTTGTAGTTGCATTGCCTGCTTTATCGGTTGCTGTAACATTCAAAGTTAGTGTCTGTCCAAAATAATCACTATTTGCCGGCACCGTGACGGTCCATACATCACCGCTTCGAACCAAATCAACCGGCTCTCCCGTGGACAGACTTGCGGAAACGGGATCCGTTCCGAACCCGCTGTCATATTCAGCCTCCTCATTTGCTGAAAAAGAGACGGAAACCGGTCTGAACGGATTCAGATCCCCTTCGATGATTCCTTCCGAGTCGATCGATAAAGCTTTTCCGTTTTGGTTTGCAGAAAGGTTTACGATCGTTGGATCTTGTGGATCATAGACAATACTGATCATATCAGTAGGATACTGCCCCCCCTTATTCGTAATGCAGATATATTGATATACCGTTAATTGTCTCGATGGCGTAAACGAGAAGTTACAATTTATCGTATTACTCGGCGTATCAACGGTAAGTTTCGATGAAAGAAAGTCATGTGTTACATTTACTTGATTCACCTGAATGATCAATTCATCTTCCTGTGTGGTTTTTCCCTGGATTTCAACCTTAGCCGGCCAGGAATTACCATAACCTTTGCCTATGTAATACGTTCCATCGATTGGTTGTTTTATAGTCCAATGAAAATTATCTTTCCTCTCTAAAACGGTGTATGTCGGTTCCCAGCCTCCGGCTTCAAGATAGGAAATCTCTATATCATATGTCTCTGGATATTTACCAATGGAGGAAACGGTTATCTCATAGGTTTTATCCTGTCCCGCATTCTCCAAACCTCCCGGAATTGTGAGTGTTTTCCCTTCACCCGTATAGATTTCTGTCGGATCCTGAGTATTCACCGCCGTTATAATAGTATCAGCTGTATCATTCGATCTTACAGCAAACTTAACATCATCCGTTGCCGTTACCCTGACAATGGATAAGGTATGGTACTCTACTGATACAAAACCTGAATCTGCGCTAAGTGATGCATCTACAATGCTGATATTAAAATCCCTTACTACCTGAAAATAATAAAAGTAAACTGCCGTTCCGGCAAAATCCTTCAACTCAACCTTCTTATACACAGTATAAACTCCGTCATAGGATTCGCCGTTGTAATTGAGTTCTTCTTCCACCGTTGCTTTATCTGTCCATCCGGTAACATCGGAGGGATCCGTCTCAATTGTTTCGGTAGCTTTCATCCAGGCAAGCTGAACATCCCCATAATAAAGCGTCCGGGCTGCAGACGGATCATAGAAAGGATCCTGATCCGTAACCTTGATTTCCCGGTTTACTCCATCCACTGTCAGTTTAAGTTCCGTCAGTTCCTGATAATCATACACAATCGAAGACAGCTTCTCCGCTTCTGCCGGAATCGCCGCGGCCGACTCATCCTCCAATGTCGACGGGTCATCAACCACTTCCGGGACTCCGGGTTTTGTCCTGAACAAAGTGGCCTTGTCTGTCTCACTATTGATCATGCTGACCGGCGAATATGAATCCACAAGGATTGACGGATCCAAGGAATCCACAGATGGTTCTTCTCCCGGAAGATACCAGGCATAGGAATATCCCTCCTCATCATCCGGATAATCAGGCAGTCTGAAGGAAACCTGATCTGTAGGTGTGATCACGGTATAATCCAGTCCGTCCGTAAAATCCGTTCCTGAATCCGGAAGGAAGTCCGTATCGGTAAATGCCAGGATATCTATCGATCCCTGTAATTCGGCCGCATGAACCTCTCTTTTGGTTCCGTCCATATAGATTCCGCTGAGAACCATAGCCGCACTGAGCATAGCGGCCATGATACGCTTTGAATTCTTATACAGTATTCCACCTGTTCTTTTCATAATATACCCCTCTCTCTGTTCCAAGCGTATTTTTACCTGTTATCATTATCACTGATTCGACGGATAATACGGATCTCCGTTCTGATCATAGTAAACCAGATAGCCGTTCATATCGTGATAGTACGGTCTTCCTTCCGGATCCAGATAGTACGGATATCCCTTCTGATTGATATAAACGGCATTTCCGTTCTCATCCACATAGAAGGCATTTCCCTGACTGTCCATATAATAGGTATTTCCGTTGGCATCCGTATGCTGCGTATACTGAGGTGCCTGTTGCGTCTGCTGCTTCGCCTGAATATTCTGTGACTGTGCCACATGCTGTGTCTGCTGACTCTTCTGTGCCGTATTCCCGGTGCTCGCCACCGGCGTATAACCAACGATCTTCTTGATCCCGCCACAGTGACGGCAGCACTGTACATCACCTTTATTCAGTGTACCGCACTTCTTGCAGTTCCAGTCCATGGTGTCCTCTGCCTTCACAGGTTTTGGAGTGCCATTTGAAGCGGATCCTGCAGTCTGAGAACCGGTCGTAGTTGTACCGGTCGCCTTCTCCTGTGTACCTGCTGAAGACGTCGCTGTGGATGTTTCATCTGTGGAGACCGAACTAAGCAGTTCCTTCTTCTTATTCTCATACTCCTGGGGAGTGATCGCTCCCAGATCCAGCAGCTGCTTATATTTTGCGATGGCATCTGCGGCCGTCAGCGGATTGATATCATTCTTCGAAGCCTGCTTCTGCTCCCGTTCCTGCCTTGCCCGGATCAGATCATTCGTATCCTGCACACGCTTTTCTTTCAAATGATCCGATTCCGCACGATCGACTCCGCAGCTGCAGGTACCTATATATGCCTTGTTTACAGCACCGCATTTCTCACATTTCCATCCACCGTGATCCAGGATATCCTTGATCTCTGCTTCATTTGTAATCCTGGACAACATGCCGGTTCCGGACATGACATCCATCGATCGACCGTAAAACCGGGTACTCGACTGGTTAAAGAGGCTGCACCGAAGATACTTGTCACTGCCGTTCATGTATTCAAAAACACGTTCCGATGTGCTGAAATAGATGGAGTACACAAGGCCTCCTATAAAGAAGTAAATCACATCTATGATCAGACCGACTCCAAGTTCACTTCCGAACTTGGAGAAACCCCAGATTACCATGATCAGTAAGAGTACCGAATTAATGATCAGTCCCCTCTGATATGTTCTCAGGAATTCCGGATCCTTATCAAGGATCATCATCGAAGTCTGGACAAACCATATGATCATCGAAATTGCCAGAATGATATACAGAAATGCGAAAAACCTCAGAACTCCGCCAAGCCATGATGCGAGTTTAAAAACCTCAACCACAAAAAAGATGGAGTAGATTCCGAACAGGATCGATCCTATGATCATCCCATAGGTGATGAATGCCAGAAAACCACCGATCCGGTTTCCGTACCTTCCCCCGAAAAGCGGTGCCTTGCAATTTACGCAATACGGCATTTTATCTGAGTTGTATGTTCCGCAGTTTTGACAGTACCCCATAATACTACCTCCCCCTTATGCGGTGCTTCCCTTCTCAGTGCTGATTATCTCCGATGTAAACTTTTATTTCTTTTGAGATTCTTCGGCCTTGCGGCCTCAGGATGACGTGAATGGTGTTATGACCCGGGTACCCACGTTGATGACATGTATTGATGCTATACCCCGATCATACGCGTTTTTTATGCATGTGTTACTCTTCCCTTTAGGGATTCAGGCATACGCCCGAACTGCTGAATTGGTAGGTCTTTGTGCCGATCTTCACGCTTCCGGTCACCATCTCACCGTCTTTGTTGAAGAAGTACCACTTGCCACCGGATTTCAGCCAACCGGTCTTCATGGCTCCGCCCGGGAAGAAATACCATTTGCTTCCGATCTTCTGCCAGCCGGATACCATGGCTCCGGATTTGAAATAGTACCATTTTCCGATCTTTTTCCAGCCGGTGACCATAGCGCCGTCAGTCCCGAAATAATACCAGTTGTTTCCGCTCTTCTTCCAGCCGGTCTGCATGTAACCGTTGGAATCGAAGAGATACCATTTCTTACCGATCTGCTTCCAACCGACACTGAGCACACCGTCGGTGCCAACGTAACTCCATCTGCCGCTCATCTTCTGCCAGCCGGTACGCATCACACCATCGGTTCCGAAGAAATACCATTTGCTGCCGAGTTTCTTCCGGCCGGTGACCATTACACCATCTGTACCCAGGTAATACCATTTCCCGCCGATCTTCTTCCATCCGGTCTGCAGATTACCCTCTACACTAAAGTAATATGTCTTACCGTCAATCTTCGTAAAGCCGGTATCCATCACTCCCTGCGTATAATGCTGCTTTTCCCCGAGTTTTGTTTCAAACCAATCATCGTAAGGAACAACTCGCACCATCAGGTTTACATGGACGCCGCTGCCATCTCCCGCAATAAATGTCAGGTCCCCCTCACCGGGTTCCTCCATGCTGATGCGTATGATCGATTCCGAATCCGTAACTCCTATGAATCGATTCGTAACATCATCCGCATACAGTTCATTATCATTGTAATATCCACTCGTTACATCCAGATCCTTACATGCAGCGTCATCATTGACCACTGCGGAAAGATATATCGCCTCGTCCACGCTGTGCCGAAGGATGACCCAGTCACCCTCGGATAATATCTTCGTACCCTCAAAGAGATATTTTCCGTCGGATTCTGTCACGGTTCCCTGCATGATCCGGATACTATTGATAAGTGTCGGAGTCACTTCCATGAATATGGTTGCGGTAATTGTGGGATCCGCTTTGGAGGTCACCCGGATCGTCGTCGTTCCGACTGACATTCCCGTGACCATACCATATTCATTTACCTCTGCAACGTCCGGATCCTCCGATATCCATTCAACCTCTTTATTACTTGCATTTCCCGGAGTAAATACAGGTTTCAGATACAATTTCTGTCCCATCTCAACAGATGAATCTCCCTGGATGGAAAGACTCCGGAGAGCAACCGGTCGCTCGATGGCGGTCACGGTAACGGCATTTGACATCACCGTGGTTCCAAGTCCCTTGGCGGTGATGTAGGTGGTTCCGCCGGACCGTATATCGATGTGTCCGTTATTTGCTACGGCAATATCCGAATTCGTTGTCTCCCATGCCAGCCGAACACGTCCGTGATCCGTCTGAACAGCCGGATGATCAAAACTGTACAGATAGGGTGTATCCACATCCGTTATATAGATTTCGGCTGTAAGTTCGAAGCTTTCCCCTTCAAAAAACAACAGTTCCATATCCTCGGGAAGCTCCTCTCCCTGATACAGCAGCACAATCTTTTCTATGTTCGTATCCATGGATTCCAAAGAGGATACCACCACATGCACCGTGAATTGATAGGACCGATCCATCTGATCCACCAGCACGATGCAGATATCCGTCTCTCCTGCTCCAACGCCCCGGACCTTGTAACCATTTCCGCCGGGAATGAGTTTCGCCACGTCCGTATCCCGGGAATACACAGATTCGGAATGGAATTTATACTCAGTATTCTTTGTCAGTTTGATCTCTGCGTCTCCGCCGGTCAGAAGATCCAGTTGTTCGGAGTTAAGAGAGATCACCGGAAGGACTGCAACCGGTACGGAGAACTGAACCGAGGAATCATATACGGAAGAAACCGTGATCGTGGTGGTTCCGATGGCAACCGGAGTTATGGTACCGCTGCCATCCACTGTCGCTACGGACTCATCCTCGGCGCTCCAAACCAGTGCATCCGGAGCCACATCTGCAGGACTGGTCACCACCTGCAGGGTGACAGTATCCAGGCAGGTCATTCTAACCGTGGTGGGATTTACGGATATGTCTGTGGGAGTCACGATAGATGAAAGCAGCACACCATTTTCATCAAATTCGTAGATGCCGCCATCGATCACCTGATGTCCTGTCAGAAAATGGCAGTTCTTCGGAGTCGTCCCGTCATCAACCACATAGTAACGGTCATCCCCGATCTTATTCCAGCCAAGATCCTCATCCGTGCAGATCCGGATCGAGGTTCCCGGACAGTACAGAGGATCCATTGTCCCCTGGTTCCTGAGTTCCAGAAGCTTTAAGGGATTCGAAGTACAGTTCAGGGCACGGAGAGACGGATTGAATCTGACATCCAGTTCTGTCAGATTGTTGCCGTAGCAATGAAGAGAATACAACGCAGTATTCCCGGTCAGATCCAGCGACTCCAGGTCATTGTTATTGCACACGAAGAACCCGAGATTGGTATTCTTGCTTGTATCCAGAGACGTAAGCATGCAACCGGAACAATCCAGATTCTTAAGTTCTGTATTCTGACTGATATCCAGGGTGTCGAGCGGGTTCGATGAGCAGTCAAGGTCCTTCAGCTTCGTGTTATTACTAAGATCAAGTTGTTTCAGCAGATCGCCACTGCAATGCAGCGTTTCAAGCAGCGTGTTCTTCGATACATCCAGAATGCTCAGAGAAGCCTGTCCGCCGCAGTATAATGTCTTCAGGTTCGGAAGCATATCCACGGTAAGTTTCCCGAGTAGATTCTCTTCGCAGATCAGGGCTGTCAGTGATTCGCAGCCGGACAGATCCACCTGGTCAAACATTTGATTATTACTGTAGTTCAATGATACCAGATCCGGCTTATCTCCCAGCGTCAGATCATAGTCAGGCAGATCCCCCCGCCGCTGATCTCCCAGATTATTATCCTGACACTCTACAACCTGCAATTTGGTATTGTTTCTTAAGTCCAGACTCGACAGTTTATTCCCATAACAATAAAGCGTTTTTAATTCCGTACAGGTGCTCACATCCAGCTCTGTTAACTGATTGGTATGGCACTGCAGCATTTTCAGACCGGGAGCATTGGAGAGATCCAGTTCAGCCAGCGAATTCCTGGTGCACCTAAGATCCTCCAGCGCCGTATTCTTACTGAGATCCAGTTCTGTCAGCTGATTATCAAAGCACCAGAGATAAATGAGCTTCGGATTATTGGTAACATCCAGCTCCGTCAGATGATCACTGTAACAGTCCAGAGAGGTCAGCTCCGGATTGTTGCTGACATCCAGTTCCGTAATCTTGCATCTGGAACAGGACAGTCCCTCCAGCAGCGGGTTCTTTGATACATC
>JAFRWY010000013.1 GCA_017437905.1 Eubacterium sp. | reverse complement strand
TAATGGGTGCATCCCAATTTTCAGAGGAAGTACTGATGAAAGACATAAAATATATCACGATCCAGGGAGCCCGGGAGCATAATCTGAAGAACGTGGATGTGAAGCTTCCGCGGAACCAGTTTGTGGTTTTTACGGGCTTGTCCGGCTCCGGAAAATCCTCCCTGGCATTTGATACCATCTATGCGGAGGGACAGCGTCGTTACGTGGAGTCCCTCTCTTCGTATGCCCGGATGTTCCTCGGGCAGGCGGATAAACCGGACGTGGACAAGATCGACGGCCTGTCACCCGCCATTTCCATCGATCAGAAATCCACCAACCGGAATCCCCGTTCCACCGTGGGAACCGTAACGGAAATCTACGATTATCTGCGTCTGCTCTTTGCCCGGATCGGTGTGCCCCACTGTCCGAACTGCGGAAAGGTGATCGAGCGCCAGACCGTGGATCAGATGGTGGATAATATCATGACACTCCCGGAGCGGACCAAATTCCAGGTGCTTTCTCCAGTGGTCAGGGGCCGGAAGGGTGAGCACGAGAAACTGCTGCAGCGTGCAAAGAAGAGCGGCTTCGCCCGGGTGATCGTGGACGGGGTGCAGTATGACCTGGACGAGGAGATCCGTCTGGATAAGAATAAAAAGCATAATATCGATATCATCGTGGACCGTCTGATGATCAAGGAGGGGATCGAACTCCGTCTGGCGGGTTCGCTGGAGACTGCGCTGAAGCAGTCCGAAGGCCTGGTAAAGATCGACGTGGTGGGTTCCGGAAGTGGGACTGCCGGGGAAGAGACCGGGAAGCGGAAGAAGGCGGAAGAGGAAGGGCAGGTGCTCACATTTTCCGACAGCTTCTCCTGTCCGGACTGCGGGATCTCCATCGACGAGATCGAGCCCAGATCCTTCTCCTTCAACAATCCCTTCGGCGCCTGTCCGGTGTGTACGGGACTGGGCTTCAAGCAGGAATTCGACCCGGATCTCATGATCCCGGACAAGACCCGTTCGTTAAATGAGGGAGCCATCGGCGTCATGGGCTGGCAGTCCAGCGGTGACAAGAAAAGCTACGGACACGCGGTGCTGGAGGCCCTTGCGGGAGAATACGGTTTCTCCCTGGATACTCCCTGGAGGGAGCTGTCCGATACTGCGAAGGATGTGATCCTGCACGGAACGAAGGGCCACCGGATCAAGGTGTATTATGACAGCCAGCGGTCCAGGAAAAATGTGTTCTTCTACTCCTTTGAGGGCCTGGTAAAGAACTGCCAGCAGCGCTATAAGGAGACTTCCTCGGAGGCCATGCGGGCCGAATATGAGGAATATATGACCCTGATCCCCTGTGAGGCCTGCGGCGGAAAGCGTCTGAAGCCTTCCTCGCTGGCAGTGACCATCGGAGATCAGAATATCTATGATGTGACGGAATACTCGGTGGATAAGCTGAGGGAATATCTGGAGAAGACGGAGCTGACGGACCGGCAGACCATGATCGGAGAACAGATCCTCCGGGAGATCGGTGCGCGGCTGAAATTCATGTCGGATGTGGGTCTTAACTATCTGACCCTCAGCCGGCCCACGGGAACGCTTTCCGGCGGTGAGGCCCAGCGGATCCGTCTGGCCACCCAGATCGGTTCGGGACTGGTGGGGGTATCCTATATCCTGGATGAGCCCAGCATCGGTCTGCACCAGAGAGACAACGACAAGCTGATCACCTCTCTTAAGAATCTCAGGGATCTGGGGAATACGCTGATCGTGGTGGAGCATGATGAGGATACCATGCGGGCGGCGGACTACATCGTGGATGTGGGTCCGGGAGCAGGTGTGCACGGCGGAGAGATCGTGGCCTGCGGAACGGCGCAGGATATCATGGACTGTCCGGAGTCCATCACGGGACAGTATCTGTCCCACAAGCTGACGATCGATGTGCCGAAGCAGCGCCGGGAGCCTGCGGGATGGCTGACCATCCGGGGAGCACGGCAGAACAATCTGAAGAATATCGATGTGGAGGTTCCGCTCGGAGTATTCACCTGTGTAACCGGCGTGTCCGGTTCCGGGAAGAGTTCTCTCATCAATGAAATATTAAAGAAACGGCTGCTCCGGGATCTGAACCGGGCGCGGGTGAAACCGGGAAAACATGATACGGTGGAAGGCTATGATGCGTTGGACAAGGTGATCGATATCGACCAGTCCCCCATCGGCCGGACACCCCGTTCCAATCCGGCTACCTATACCGGAGTCTTTGACCAGATCCGGGATCTGTTCGCGGCCACCAGGGACGCGAAGACCTTCGGCTACAGCAAGGGACGTTTCTCCTTCAATGTGGCCGGCGGACGGTGCGAGGCCTGCCGGGGAGACGGTATCGTGAAGATCGAGATGCATTTCCTGCCGGATATCTATGTGCCCTGCGAGATCTGCGGCGGCAAGCGGTATAACCGTGAGACGCTGGAGGTGAAGTATAAGGGACGGAACATCTATGAGGTGCTGGATATGACCGTGGATGAGGCCTGTGATTTCTTTGATGCGGTGCCTTCCGTGAAGCGGAAGATCGAGACCCTCCGGGATGTGGGACTCGGTTATATCAAGCTGGGTCAGCCCTCCACCACCCTGTCCGGCGGTGAGGCGCAGCGGATCAAGCTGGCCACGGAGCTGGCAAGGCGGAGCACGGGGCGGACCATTTACATTCTGGACGAACCCACCACGGGACTGCATTTTGCAGATGTGCAGCGGCTGCTGGACATCCTGCAGCGGCTGGCGGACGGCGGAAATACCGTAGTGGTGATCGAGCATAATCTAGACGTGATCAAGCAGGCGGATTATATCATCGATATGGGTCCGGAGGGCGGCGACGGCGGAGGCACCGTGGTGATCACGGGTACGCCGGAGCAGGTGGCGAAGTCAAAGAAGTCCTACACGGGGAAGTACCTGAAGAAGATGTTATAAGACTGCCGCAGCGGAAGTGGGTGGAGCCGCGGAGGAGGACGACCCTCTGCCGGATGCATACGGCAAATGCCGCGACACCGCCGGATGCAAAGCATACGGCGCTACCGGTCTGAACCGAAAGAATCAGTAGTTTATTTCAAAGAGGATAGCGGATATGATCTATACAGTCACTTTTAATCCGTCTCTGGATTATATCGTAACCGTTCCGGAGTTTGAGCTGGGGAAGACGAACCGGACCGACTCGGAACTGCTGCTTCCCGGCGGAAAGGGTATCAATGTTTCCATCGTGCTTTCCGGGCTGGGGGTACAGAATACGGCATTTTATTTCTCTGCCGGCTTTGTGGGGGATGAGATCACCCGGCTGGTGGAGGAGAGCGGGATCTCGGCGGAGACCATCCCCATCGAGGAGGGATGCTCCCGGATCAACGTGAAGCTCGGTTCCGTGGAGGGGACGGAGATCAACGGTGCCGGTCCCGTCATTGCGGAGCGGCATGTGTCCCGACTGATGAAGAAGCTGGACCGGCTGATGGAGGGAGACACGCTTGTGCTTGCAGGCAGTATTCCCGCGTCCATGCCGAAGACCATTTACAGCGATATCCTGGAGCATCTGGCCGGGCGGGGGATCCGCTTTGTTGTGGATGCCACCGGTGAGTTGCTGCTGAATGTGCTGCATTTCCGGCCGTTCCTGGTGAAACCGAACAATCATGAGCTGGGAGAGCTCTTCGGAGTGACACTGACCACGCGGGAGAGTGTGGTTCCTTATGCTAAGAGGCTGCAGGAGCTGGGAGCGGAAAATGTTCTAGTGTCCATGGCCGGCGAGGGGGCTGTGCTTGTTGCGGCGGACGGAACGGTTTCGGAGCATGATGCCCCGAAGGGAACACTTGTGAATGCGGTAGGTGCGGGAGACTCCATGGTGGCCGGCTTCCTGGCAGGCTGGCAGGAGGCGGAAGCCCGGGAGATGGCTGCCGGAAATGAAGTTGGGGACGGCGCAGAGACTGCGGCGAAGTCCCGGCCGGGAGCGAATTCCGGAGCACAGCCGGGAGCGCTTTCTGTCAGTGAGTATGCTTTCCGGATGGGACTTGCGGCGGGAAGCGCCAGCGCATTTTCGAAATATCTTGCCACCGGGGAAACGGTGCGGAAGGTATTTCTTTCAATCTCGGATCAATGAGGGATATATGATGAAGAAACATAGATGGATACGAAGTGTTCTGACGGGAGTGGTTCTGGCAGTGTGTCTTGGTGTGTTTTGCCATACGGACAGGGCAGAAGCCGCTGTGCAGGACGTGATGACCGGAAAGGGCGGCTGGGACTGGATTTTCTGGGGTACGGCCGGTGAGGAGACAGAAGGAAGATCCCGGAGTTACGGGCGTGTCTGTAACCGGGAGACAGGAGAGGTGCTTTCCTCCGGCTGGCATAAGGTGGACGGCTACTGGTATTACTTCACGAAGAAGGGGTATACCGTGGATCAGTTCCACGGCGGTTATCAGATCGGAGACCGCATGGGACTGGGCATATATGAGTCAGAGGAGATCGAGGATGCGGATCCGCCGGTCCGTTACCGTTGGAAGAAGACCTCGGAGGGCCGCTGGATGTACGCTGTCGCAGAAGACGGAAGTCCGCTGAAAGACCGGAAGGCATGGATCAGCGGAAAGCTGTATCTGTTCGATCCGGACGGATACCTTCCCTCAGCCGGATGGTACCGGAGTCCGTCAGAGGGCAAGTGGTACTACATCCTTCCTTCCCAGGCCTGTGCAACGGGCTGGAAGAAACTGGACGGCAAATGGTACTTCTTCGATTACAGCACCGGTCAGATGGCGCAGGGCGGGTCCTTCGATACCAGCGCGCCATTTGATCAGGAACCGCAGTATTATATCTTCAATTCCGGCGGAGTCATGCGGACCTTCGAGGGCTGGCTGCAGGGAAGCGACGGTGCATGGTACCGTTCACAGGCAGACGGAAGGGCAGTGCTCCGGTGGGCGACCGTGAAGGAGAAGGACTATTATTTCGAGCCTTCCCTGGGAGGACGGATGGCCTGCAGCTCTGATGAAACGGAGTGGTTCCAGAACGGACGGTATTTACGGCCGGACGGGACGGCCACACCCCGGCGGTATCTCTGGCATGCGGACGGGGACCTCTGGTGGTTCGGCCGGGGCAGCTACTATCCGGTGGAAACCACGGTGACCATCAACGGCTGGACCTACGATTTTAACACTGAAGGTTATTGTGTGGGCGGACAGAGTCTTGTCGGAAATGAGCAGGTCTGCTATATCCGTGAAGAGGAAGAGGGCGTGGTACAGTGGGATGAATCCATGAATCTCTCCGAACAGGATCTCTATCTGATGGCAGCCACCATTTATACCGAGGCCGGAGGCGAGGCGTATGAGGGACAGGTTGCGGTGGCAAATGTACTGCTGAACCGGCTCCGCTCCGGAAAGTACGGAAAGACATTGGAGGATGTGGTCTACCAGCCCTATCAGTTCAGCGTGACAGGCTGGAGGAGCTTTAAAAGAAGCCTGATCCACGGCGGATCCTCCACGGCCATGCAGGCGGCCCGGGAAGCTCTGCTGGGGAAGAATGTGATCGGAGGCTTTGACAGCTTCCGGATGCATCAGGGCTATGATCTCACAAAACTGAAAGAATATTATATCCTGGGAAGTCACGTGTTCTACTATGACTGAGGCTCCCGGTGAGACGGAAGATCCGGCAGTTCCGGGGGCACTTCCCCGGGATTCGGGGAAAACCATGATCATCGGGGTGTTCCAGGAGCAACCGGCGAATGTCAGCGTGATCAGCAGAAGACATCACCGGGAAGTCGGTGGTCCGGGATAAGTACAGCGCACGGTACAGCATGGAAATGTCGTATCGTGCGCTGACTTTATTTCTTATGAATTCGCTCCCTCCGGAAGGTTCATGCTTCCGGTCCGGTAGCCGGTAAGGTCCAGCGTGACATAGCGGAAGCCGAGGCTTTGCAGCTTCTCTGCCAGAGGTCCCCGGATCTCCGGTTTTGCGAGCCGCTCCAGTTCCGGGGGCTCCACTTCGATCCTGGCGATCAGGTCGTGGATCCGCACCCGGTACTGCCGAAGGCCCAATGATGCAAGGTAGGCTTCTGCCTGTCCCACCATGGCCAGCTTCTCTTCGGTGATCGCATCACCGTATGGGAAGCGGGAGGCAAGACATGCAAAGGAGGGCTTGTCCCAGGTGGAAAGGCCGAAGTGTTTTGAAAGGATGCGTATATCGGATTTTGTGAGACCGGCCTCTCTGAGGGGGCTTCGGATCTTCAGTTCCTCAATGGCACGAAGGCCGGGACGGTAGTCCCCCAGGTCATCCATATTCGTTCCTTCCGCCACATAAGCGTAGCAGGCTTCCTCTGCGATCCACCGGATCTCATTGAAGAGCGCGGTCTTGCAGTAATAACAGCGGTCCGGCGGGTTCTCCTCAAAGCAGGGCAGCCCCAGGGGCTGAAAAGAGATAACATGATGCAGGATGCCGTGTTCTTCGGTAAATGCGGCAGCGTCGGCCCCCTCATTTTCGGGGAAGAGCGGTGAGACAGCCGTGATGGCGAGCACCTGGCTCCCCAGTACCCGGTGGGCCATATAAAGAAGAAATGTGGAATCGACACCGGCGGAGTATGCCACGGCAACCGAGTCCATGGCCTTCAGGATCTCCTCCAGTCGGCGGAGTTTTTCCGTGAGTTCCGGAGTAAGCGTCTTTTCTTCATTTGATGTATCCATACGTGTTCCTTTCAGGTGATCCGTTGATGGTTATCGGGTGCGGAAATGCGGCGTTGTCCGGCTCAGTCTTCCTGCTGATCCAGTACGGTGCGGAGCGCTTCCAGACTGAGGCCGTTCTCTGCGGCGATCCGGGACAGATCGTCGTATTCCCATTTGGTTCTTGTGACACCGTAGCCCTCGGAGATCTTCCGGCGGACCGGGCCGTAGGGTGTTTCCACGGTTTCAATCTTACGTCTTAATGTATATCGGTTCAGTACCTGCTCCCGGATCCCCAGAGTAGTGGTGTGAAGGAAGAGAAGGTGAACTATGGCCTCCCGGTCCTTCTCGTCACAGATCACCCTGAGCAGGGTTCCGGGTCTTGATTTTTTCATTCCCACGGGGATGGTGAAGACTTCCCGGGCACCGCCGGCAAAGAGCTGCTCCATGGCGAAGCTGATCCCTTCCGCGGTCATGTCATCCACATTGCAGGAGAGCTCCAGGATCGTGGCATCCGGGGAGAAAGCTCCAGGAATGGTTTCCGGCAGTGATGATGCATTTGCAGTATTTCGTGTCATGGAGCTGCTTCCGGTTACGGTATCCGCGTTGTCTCCGAACAGTGCGCGGACGCAGTTTGCGATGGGGAAGTCCTTCTTCCCCATGCCGTAGCCGATGGCAGTGGTGCGCATCTTCGGCATGTCTCCGAAGCCGGTTACAAAATGCTTCAGCAGGGCCGCACCGGTGGGAGTGCAGAGTTCTCCCTGAAGCTTCCCGCCGTAGATCGGGATATCACGCAGGATGTAGGCTGTGGCAGGCGCGGGAACAGGAAGGACTCCGTGGGCACATTGGACATGTCCGCTGCCCACATGGACCGGAGAGGCTATGATCCTGTCCGGAGCCAGCTCGTGCAGAAGAAAGCAAACTGCCGTTACATCCGCAACAGCGTCCCAGGTTCCTACCTCATGGAAATGAATCTCCTCCACGGGTTTTCTGTGCACATGTCCCTCTGCCTCGGCGATGGAGGTGTAGACAGCCAGGATGTCCTGACGTACGGAAGCATCGATGGGAAGTTGCTCCACCACTTCCCGGATCTCTCCGAGAGTACGGTGGGAGTGGTGATGTCCGTGGTGGTGTTCGCCATGCTCATGGTGGTGATGATCATGGTCATGATGGTGATCGTGATGATGTTCATGATCTCCGTCATGCGTATGGTTCCCATGGTCATGGTACGTATCGTGATCCTTATGGGAGTATTCTACGGAGTGGTCACCATGATGATGCTCGTGTTCATGGTCGTAGTGGTCATGGTCATGATGATGTTCATGCTCGTGATCATGATGGTGCTCGCCATGTTCATGGTCGTAATGATCATCGTCATGATGATGTTCATGCGCATGCCCGTGATGATGCCCGTCATGCTCATGGTCATCATGGTGGTGATGGTGCCCATGCACCTCCCCTTCTTCCTCGCCGTTCACCAGTACCCGCACATGCGTCCCGGTGATGCCGCATTTTACGGCAGGCTCCATCCGGTACTCCACCCCGGGAATTCCCAGGGCGTTCAGACGGTGGATCATTTTCTCCGGCTCCGGCAGCAGGGAAAGCAGTGCTGCTGTCAGCATATCCCCTGCGGCTCCCATGCCACAGTCCAGATACAGTGTTTTCATAGGTTCTCCTTTCCCTGGCCGGCCGAGGGTGCCGCCGGTACATGCATATGGTTGATCCGGCTGGCGGAGTAGGCCGCCCCGAAGCCGTTATCGATATTGACTACACTGACTCCGCTGGCGCAGGAGTTCATCATGGAGAGAAGGGCCGAGAGTCCTTCGAAGGATGCGCCGTAGCCCACGCTGGTGGGCACTGCGATCACCGGACAGTCCGCGAGACCTCCGATCACGCTGGCGAGAGCTCCTTCCATACCGGCGATGGCGATGATCACGGAAGCCTGCATGATCTCCTCGGAGTGGCTGAGGAGCCGGTGCAGACCCGCAACCCCCACGTCATAGAGCCGGTTCACCCGGTTCCCCAGATATTCTGCCGTAAGGGCAGCTTCCTCTGCCACGGGAATATCGCTGGTCCCGCCGGTGGCGATCAGGATGGTCCCGATCCCGTCCGGTTCCGGCAGATCTCCCAGGATCCCGATCCCCGCATTTTCATGATAGACAAATGCAGACGAATCCGGTGCGGCGAAATGTTCCGCAATCCGGTCGGCAGCTTCAGGAGCAAGGCGGGTTACCAGCACCCGTTCCTCACCGGCTTCCCGGAGTGCCTTCAGAATCCCCAGGATCTGATCCGGTGTCTTTCCGGCACCGTAGATCACTTCGGGAACTCCCTGCCGGAGGTGCCGGTGCAGATCCACCTTCGCGTAGCCGAGATCCGTAAAGGGCTTTTGTTTTAACAGAAGGAGTGCATCATCCGGGGACATGGTTCCGTCCCGGAGAGACTCCAGAATTGCACGTGTGTCAAGGCTCATGGCAGTTCCTTTCCCTGCCCGGACTCCGCAAGGATCTACCGGGCGATTCATTTCCGGTCCCGCTCGCGAGACCCGGTGCGAGATTCGGGTCAGCTTTCGCTGACAGAAAATGCGGCCCTCAAATCCTGAGGACCGCCCAAAATCTTAGTTCGTCTTTTTGAAAAGCGCCCGGCGGACTCTGCCTCTCGGATCCTTGATGAGCAGGATGATCAGCCAGATAATCAGTGCCAGCGCGATCACGGAAAGACCGAGGAAGCTGTCATTCAGCATATCCTTCAGGGAAGGGGAGAAGTACTCCGCACCCAGCTCCTTATATTCGAAGATCGCATCCACCAGCCACATGAGGGATGCACCCCAGAAGAGCCAGCAGAGCACGCCGACCTTCATGTCATCCTCCGGATTTCTGCGGTACCAGATCACGGTAGAGACTACAGCGGCAAATACAGTAATAAGAAGTGTCATGGCAGGCCTCCTAATTCTTCTCTGCTTCGGGAACATCGATGATGGCTTTCTTCTCCATGATGGAGGAGATGGCTACCATTCCGCCCCAGACTGCGGTAACGAGAACTGCCATGGTAACGCCTACGGTGGACATTTCCGTGAACATTTCCCTAAGATCGTCGGGATTCTCCGTGGCGGTCAGGAACGGGAACCACGGAGTGATCTCGCCGTGCCAGAGATGTTCAAATGCCAGAAGACCGGAACCACCCCAGAGAAGATGGTTCAGCCATTTCATTTTATGAGAGAAAGGAAGACGCTCCGCGGTCTCGACAGTCTCGTCATCTACCTGTACGGATACGGTCTCAGCCTGCTTTGCGGCAGATTTTTCCTTCTTCTGCATAACCTTTGTTGCGATTGTGGTGACAATGGCCTCAGCGGCCGGAACCAGAAAACAAGCCATAAAAAACCCCCTTTGAATCATAGGTTGAAAACTTGATGATGCGTCGGAAGATGAAGTAAAAAGCCTTTGCGGCGCTTCCCTCTGACGATCCATACTATCTGTACTATACCACATTGCGGGGGATTTTCAAAATGAAATCATACACTTTGTCCATCATTGTATAAAATTCCCGCGTATAAGTGTGAAATGTCACAATTGCAAAACATAATTAATTGTTGTATGATGTTGAACAGTTATTCAGAGGGATTCTGGATTAATTATATTAAGCACAGATGACCTGCCATACAAACGGCAGGTCGTAACAGGAGGCAGACTATGGAGAAGACAAATGTACCTGAGCTCTTCGGTTCGCTGGTCTTTGATGACCGGGAAATGAGGGCCAGACTGTCAGAGGAGGTCTATACATCCCTGCGGAAGACCATCGATGAAAATGTCCGTCTGGACGAGAAGGTGGCGGAAGCCGTTGCGGATGAGATGAAGGAATGGGCCATCGAGCATGGCGCAACCCATTATACACACTGGTTCCAGCCGCTGACCGGCATGACGGCGGAGAAGCATGACAGCTTCATCACCCCTTCCAAGGACGGCAGCGTGATCATGGAATTCTCCGGCAAGGAGCTGATCAAGGGGGAGCCGGATGCATCCTCCTTCCCTTCAGGCGGTCTCCGGGCCACCTTCGAGGCCAGAGGTTATACCGCATGGGATCCCACGTCCTATGCATTTATCAAGGATCATACCCTTTGCATTCCCACAGCCTTCTGCTCTTATTCCGGTGAGGCGCTGGACAAGAAGACACCGCTGCTTCGTTCCATGCAGGCCATCAACCGCCAGGCACTGCGGGTGCTCCGGCTGTTCGGAAATAATGATGTAAAGTACGTTAAGACCAGCGTGGGTCCGGAGCAGGAGTATTTCCTGATCGATCAGAAGATGTTCGAGAAGCGGACGGATCTGGTATATACCGGACGCACCCTGTTCGGCTGCCGTCCCCCGAAGGGACAGGAGATGGATGATCACTACTTCGGCGTGATCAAGCCCCGGGTGACCCGGTTCATGGAGGAACTGGATCAGGAACTCTGGAAGCTGGGAATCCTTGCAAAGACCGAGCATAACGAGGTGGCTCCGGCACAGCATGAGCTGGCGCCCATTTATACAACGACAAATGTGGCTGCGGATCATAACCAGCTGACCATGGAGATCATGCAGAAGGTGGCAAAGCGTCACGGCATGGTCTGCCTGCTGCACGAGAAGCCCTTTGCAGGTGTGAACGGCTCCGGTAAGCACAATAACTGGTCGGTTTCCACGGACACCGGCGTGAACCTGCTGTCTCCGGGAGAGACTCCCTACGAGAATGCACAGTTCCTGCTGTTCCTCTGCGCCGTGATCCAGGCCGTGGATGATTATCAGGATCTGCTGCGGCTTTCCGTTGCGACTGCGGGCAATGATCACCGTCTCGGTGCAAATGAAGCGCCGCCGGCCATCATTTCCGTCTTCCTGGGAGACGAGCTGACGGGTATCCTGAATGCTATCAAGAATGATGCTCACTATGAGGGCGTCGAGAAGGTACAGATGAAGCTGGGCGTGCATGCCCTGCCCCGGTTCTCCCGTGACACCACGGACCGGAACCGTACATCCCCCTTTGCGTTTACTGGAAATAAGTTTGAGTTCCGTTCTCTCGGTTCCTCCAACAGTATCGCCTGCGCAAATATCATGCTGAATGCGGCAGTAGCGGAGAGCCTCCGTCAGTATGCGGATGAGCTGGAGAAGGCGGAGAACTTCCAGGCAGCCCTGCATGACCTGATCAAGCGTGTGATCGTGGAGCATGAGCGGATCCTCTTCGACGGTAACGGATACGGTGAGGAGTGGGTGAAGGAAGCAACGGAGGTACGCGGTCTTTCCAACCTGAAGACCACGGCGGATGCCATGCCGAAGCTTCTGGACGAAAAGAATATGGAAATGCTGATCCGGCACAAGGTCTTCAACGAGGCGGAGATCCACTCCCGCTGCGAGATCATGCTGGAGAACTATGTAAAGACCGTCAACATCGAAGGACTTACCATGGTGGATATGGTGCGGAAGGATTATCTGCCGGCCATCGAGGAGTACCTCTACACCCTGTCCCGGGCCGTGGATTCCATGAAGTCCGTCAGTGCTTCCCTTAAGTGCAGATATGAGATCTCCACCATCGAGAAGCTGACGGATCTGACGGACAATATCCTCACCTCCGTGGAGGCGCTGGAACAGGCCATCGAGAATCTGAAGAACTGCAGGGACATCTTCGACAGCGCCAATACCGTACGGGACGAGCTGCTGCCCTGTATGGCCACCCTGCGTGAATATGTGGATGCAGCGGAAATGCTGACCTCGGCAAAGTACTGGCCGTATCCCAGCTACGGAAAACTCCTGTTCTCCGTACAGTAAGAAAAGGTCCGGTGCGGAAACCTGAAAAAAGACATGCCCTCATGTATGCTTTGGGGCATGTCTTTCTTTATTTCAGGGGTTATCCCACAACAGACGGACAGCGGGTGTGCGAAGGCGCAGTGGGGGTATGTCTATTGGCGTGAACCACAGGAAGGCGGTGCGGAATACGTTGCACCAAACGCCTGAATGTGATACTATTTTCTGAGGATTATACGGTAGATCAGATACCCGACGGCAGCGCCGATGGTGTTGGTGATCAGGTCATCTACGTCGAAGCATCCGAGATGGGTGATCAGCTGTGTGGTCTCGATCACAAGGGACCCGAACAACCCCACGGGGATGGTGGCATACCAGTGCCGCATGGGCCGGAACAGCTGCGGAAGCAGGTATCCCAGCGGAAGGAAGAGCAGCACATTTGCGATTACCTGATAGAGATTCGCACGGCTGAGAACGGTGAAACCGTCGCTGAAGGAGATGGCGTTCCGGATGGTCTGGAACGGCGTCAGGAAGGTGATGGCCTCCTGGCTGGGGGTACGTACCAGCAGGGTAAAGAAGATTACCGCAAAAAGGTAGATTCCCGTGATCAGCCACAGAACGGCCCGCTTTTTGGTGAGCTTCAGCAGGATCAGGGACAGCGCGATAAAGCCCAGGGACATCAGTACCTCCGCCCCTCCTTCGGAGCCGGGGATGAGAGTCCAGACCTGGTCATTTGCGATCGGATTGACGGGAATATCCGTCCCTTGAATCAGAATTTGCACCGGCATGGCTTTTTCCTTTCCGCGAAGCTGATCAGGGCCGATACATCGGCCTGAGATATAGAATGTACCATACCGGACGGAAAAATACAATCCGGAGTTGAAAAACAGGAACGGGATATCGGTAGTATGAACAACAGGATTTATGTCCCGCGAACGGATCTGAAAGAAATACATTACATGAAGAATGAGAGGATGGACTTATGAAGATCGGTATTATCATTGCGATTCAAAGAGAACTGATATCATTTCTGGAAAGTGGTTCTTCCATTACGGAAGAGAAGAAAGGAGGCCGGATCATTTATCATACGGAAATGTACGGCCACCAGATCTCGGCGGTGCTTTCCGGGTACGGGAAGATCGATGCGGCAGCGGCAACCCAGCTGCTGATCACATGTACCGGATGTGAGGTGGTAATCAACTTCGGCGTGGCCGGAGCTATCGTACCGGGCCTTCGGGTGGAGGATCTTTTCCTGGTTGAGAAGGTCTGCAACTATGACTATGATGTATCTCCCATCGATCCGGTGAAGAAGCATCAGTATGAGGAGTACGAGGACGAATTTATCCCCATGGATGCAGGGCTTCGGGAGCTGGTGCAAAAGGAGCTTCCTTCGGTCCGGACCGTGGCGGTTGCCAGCGGGGACCGGTTTGTGGATCAGACGGAAGATAAGCAGAACCTGGCATCCCTCGGCTGTCAGATCTGTGATATGGAGATTGCAGCCATCGCGCGGATCTGCCTTACCAACGGGGTCCGGTGCCTTTCCATTAAGTGTATCAGTGACACCTATGAAGGCGATGGCGGTGACTTTAATACAAATGTAGTCCGCAGTGCAAGTCTGGCATTCGGCATGCTGCGGGAAGTCCTGCAGCTGCTGTAGGACCCGGGAAGGGAGAAGAAGTGGTGTCAGCTTCGGAAAATAAAGCACTGCCGGCCGTGATCTTCGATATGGACGGCGTGATCTTCGATACGGAGCAGTTGTATATGGACTGCTGCCTGGCGTTATCGGACAAGTATCATATGGGAACAAAGGAAGAAGTAAAGGCGCTCTGTCTTCGGTGTATCGGGGTGACCAGTAAGATCACACGGCAGAACATCCTGGATACCTACGGAGAAGATTTTCCTTACGAGGATTATTTCCGGGATTCCATGGAGATCTTCCTGGAGAAGTTCGGAGACGGAAAGCACATGTTCAAACCGGGGGTACCAGAGCTCTTTGCATTTCTTTCTGAGAAAGGATACCGTGTAGCGCTGGCTTCCTCCACAAAGACGGAGCTGCTGTCCAGGGAACTGGACGACGCGGGACTGCTGCAGAACTTTGATGTGGTGGTGGGCGGAGACCAGGTGACCCGGAGCAAACCGGCGCCGGATATTTTCCTCCGCGCGGCCACGCTGCTGGGAGAGGAGCCCGGAAACTGCTACGTGATCGAGGATTCCTACAACGGGATCCGGGCGGCGGTGGCGGCAGGCATGCATCCGGTCATGGTACCGGACCTGCTTCCGGCAAATGATGAGATGCGGGAGAAGGCAGAGGCGATCCTGGGATCGCTGTTTGAAGTGAAGGAATATCTTGAGTGTAGGGATTGATGAGATCCTATACATAAAGCTGTCATTCTGAGGCCTCAGGCCGAAGAATCTTTAAGTGGGGTTTGCAGCATGACAAGATGGAGAAGAAGTTTATTCAGCACCCTGTGGGATGCAGTGGAGGGGATCGCCGAGATCGAAATGTCCTCCCGGCAGCGGGAGAACGTTTACGAATCCAGCATGAACCGGCAGATGGGCTATGGGTATCCGCAGCAACAGCAGCCCCGGGGCCCTGTTATGCCGCCGCCGCAGCCGGGAACGCCGGACATCAATACGGCGTACGCGATCAGCTGCTCTCTTTCGTATGCAAATGAGATCAACGACCGGAGAGGCAGCGTCTATCCGAAGGATGCCATGGTGCGGCTTTCGGAGCGGCTGCAGGGAGATTTTCTTACCTTCCTCGGCTATCTGCATGATCCGGAAAGTTCGGATCCCATCCGCCAGGTGGCCATGGTAAATGAGTTCCTGGGACTCAACATTTCCCCGAACCGTTTCTTTCAGCTTCGGGAAGAGAACAGCCTGGGCCCCGACATTTTACGGAAGATTCCCATGTCTCTGGTTTATTTCGTGCGGGATGATCTGTCCGGGAGGGTCCGTCCCATGGATTCTTCCATGTCCATGTCCAGATTCCTGGTGAATACCTTCCGGGATTTCGGCCTGGAATATATCGCATTCGGCGGAGTCAGTGAGAACGAGACCCAGCGTCTTACGGACTATATCACCATGCTGAATGATTATCTGAAGAAGAACGGACTCTACTACACCCAGGATCCGTACCGGCGCGGAGGGAAGGGGGACCCCACCTTCGGCATACACGGGGCCAGGAATGCCATGCCGGATGCAAATGTGGATATGACGAAGGCGGCAACGTATTTCGAGGACGATCCCCCGAGACCGGAGGCGCCCTGGTGCATCGATGCCAGCCCGTATCCCGATGCGGAGGATGTAAGACCCGGAGGGATCGATTTCCCGGGTTCAAAGACGAAAGCCACGTCGAATTTTAAGAATACCGTTGACCGGACAGGGGCAGAACGGACCGGTGACAGATCCGGAAGCCGGACGACGGAACGTACCGGAGAATCCGGTGCCCGGGGGCAGGAACCCCTCGGACGTCTTGAACGGAGATGGGCGGAAGCGAGGAATTATCCGGAACCGGACCAGTACGAAGCGGACCGGGAGCTGGATGAGCTGATGGAGGAACTGGACCGGCTGACAGGTCTTGCCGGTGTAAAGAAAAGTCTCAGCAACCTGATCAATGTGATCCGTATCCGGAAGATCCGGGAGGACATGGGTCTCTCCCAGACGGGAATGTCCATGCATCTTGTATTTTCGGGGAACCCCGGAACCGGCAAGACCACGGTGGCCCGGCTGCTGGCGAAGATCTACAAGGCACTGGGCGTGGTCAGCGAAGGACAGCTGATCGAGGTGGACCGGGCAGGCCTGGTGGAGGGCTATGTGGGACAGACGGCCCAGAAGACGCAGGAAGTGATCGACAAGGCGCTGGGCGGCGTGCTCTTTATCGATGAGGCATACACCCTCACCAATAACAAGGAGAACGGAGACTACGGACAGGAGGCGGTGGACACGCTTCTGAAGCGGATGGAGGATGACCGTGACAAATTCGTGGTGATCGTTGCCGGCTACACGGAACCCATGGAAGAGTTCCTGGAGTCGAATCCGGGTCTTCGGTCACGTTTCAGCAAGTTTATCGAATTTGCGGATTATTCGCCGGAGGAGCTTTACACCATCTATCTCTCCATGTGCAAGGCCCAGGACTACCATGTGGCGGAGAATGCACAGGAACGTCTGAAGGAGCATTTCCGGAAGATCGTGGAGGAGAAGGACACGAATTTTGCCAATGCCCGTGAAGTCCGGAACTTCTTCGAGCGCTGTGTGGAGCGGCAGGCGAACCGTCTGGTAGAGGAGGATGATTTCGACCGGGCGAATATCATGACCTTCAACGAAGAGGATGTTACCGAAAACTGACAAAAACAGAGATTGTATAAACCACGGTTTTGTACTATAATGAGAAGCGGTTAGCAATGGCTGACGGTGCCTTATCCCGTCGCCGTTCAAGCGGCGTAGTCTGTGTTTGCAGGTGTGCCGCACATACACATTTTAATTAAATGGAGGTAGGCGTATGTTAACATCAGCTACAGACATGCTGAAGAAGGCAGTGGAAGGCGGCTATGCAGTCGCTCAGTTCAACATCAACAATCTGGAGTGGACCAAGTCCATCCTGCTGGAGTGCGAAGAGCTTAAGACACCGGTAATCCTCGGCGTATCCGAGGGTGCAGGCAAGTACATGACAGGTTTCAAGACCGTATCCGCTATGGTTAAGGCTATGGATGAGTCTCTCGGCATCACCGTTCCGGTTGCCCTGCACCTGGATCATGGTTCATATGAAGGAGCTAAGGCTTGCATCGAGGCAGGCTTCACATCCATCATGTTCGACGGTTCCTCTCTTCCGCTGGAGGAGAATATCGAGAAGACCAAGGAACTGGTTGCCATCTGCGCAGAGAAGGGTATCTCCCTTGAGGCAGAGGTCGGCGGTATCGGCGGTGAGGAAGACGGCGTAACATCCGCAGGTGAGTGCGCTGATCCGGAAGAGTGCGCAGCAGTTAACGCTCTGGGCGTAACCATGCTGGCTTGCGGTATCGGTAACATCCACGGAAAGTACCCGGACAACTGGGCAGGTCTTTCCTTCGATACACTGGCAGCAGTGAAGGAGAAGGTCGGCAACACTCCGCTGGTTCTTCACGGTGGTTCCGGTATCCCGGATGATCAGATCAAGAAGGCTATCTCCATGGGCGTTGCAAAGGTAAATGTAAATACCGAGTGCCAGCTGGTATTCGCAGCAGCTACCCGCAAGTACATCGAGGAAGGCAAGGATCAGCAGGGTAAGGGCTATGATCCGCGTAAGCTTCTGGCTCCGGGTGCTCAGGCAATCCGTGACGAAGTTAAGGATCGTGTAGCAGTCTTCGGTTCTGCAGGCAAGGCATAAAAGGGCCGGCAGGATATATAAATAGTATTGTTTTTCACGCCCCGACTGCGCTGTATCAACTCCGGTCGGGGCGTTTTTCAAGGGAACTCTAAGGGTTCGGCATCATTTTACTGGGAGGACAGGGGTTCATGACGGATTCCGGAAATAAGGTAAAGGTCGGTCTGCAGGCGGGAGAAATGCTTAAGGGCCGGTATCGTATCGATGAGATCGTCGGAATGGGCGGGTTCGGTATCACGTACCGGGCCTGGGATCTCATGTTTGAGCAGCCGGTGGCTGTAAAAGAGTATTTCCCGGTGGGCGTTGTGACCCGGACGGAGAGCCGGACCGTATCCGTTTTTTCCGAGGATCTGACGGTGACCCTGCAGCATGGCATCAAGCGCTTTATGCAGGAAGCCAGGGATCTGGTCCGCTTCAAGGATAATCCGGGGATCGTTTCGGTGCTGGATTTCTTTGAGGAGAACGGAACCGCCTACATGGTCATGGAGTATCTGGACGGATGTACGCTGAAGGAGTACATGGAAGCCAATCACGGCCGGATCGATGATGCGTTGTCCATCCAGGTCATTTTCTCCCTGATGAAGGTGTTGGAAGCCGTGCATGCGGCCGGTATTGTACATCGGGACATTTCTCCGGATAACGTTTATCTCTGCAAGGACTGGACCGTGAAGCTGATCGATTTCGGCGCGGCCCGGATCGTCAGCACGGATGTTCATTCCGCTTCGGTTGTCCTGAAACAGGGTTACGCACCGGTAGAACAGTATTCGAAAAAAGGAAATATCGGTCCCTGGACGGACGTTTATGCCTTCGGGGCTCTGGTTTACTACATGAAGACGGGGCAGAAGCCGGAGGAATCCGTGGAGCGCATGATGGAGGATGATCTGATCCCTCCGAAGCAGCTGAATCCCGCCATATCGGATAACCTGAACCGGGTCATCATGAAGGCACTGGCCATCAAGCCGGAAGACCGTTATCAGAACATGGGGGAAATGCGGGCAGACTACGTGGCGGGTGAAAATGCCGGCGCGAACCCCCAGATGCCACCGGGAGGACAGAACCCGCCGGGGCAGATGCCGCCGAGGCAGACACCACCGTCATGGCAGACACCACCGTCATGGCAGACACCGCCGGGAGGGCAGATGCCGCCGGGAGGGCAGACGCCGCCGGGAGGGCAGATGCCGCCGAGGCAGACACCGCCGGGGCAGATGCCGCCGGGAGGCCAGATGCCGCCGGGAGGCCAGATGCCGCCGGGAGGCCAGATGCCGCCGGGGCAGATGCCGCCGAGGCAGACACCACCGGGAGGGCAGGTACCCCCGCCAAGACAGACCCCGCCCAGGCAGACACCGCCGGGAGGACAGACGCCGGTGTCGAAGCCGAAACCGTCCTCCGGAGGAAACCGGAAGAACCTGATCATCATTCTTTCCGCGATCGCGGCATTGCTGATCGTGGGACTGGTCATCTTTTTTGCAACGCGTAATACGGGCGGAAACGAGGATAACAGGATACCGGATAAGGAACCCGCTTCCACGAAAGCGGAAGCGACTACAAGGGGTGGCGGTTCGGGAAAGACAACGAAAGCAACTGAGGCAAAAACAACAGCGACCGAGAAAAAAACGACGGAGAATGAGACGACGACGGAAGAACCCGCGGTTACCAGTATAGACGGCAAAGTAAGCTTAAAGACTTTAGGTAAAAAGATCTATGCATATTCCTGGGATGACGATTTCCAGAAGAAATTGAATGTCGTACTGGATAATCACCCGGAACTCAAGGATTATGTTGAATATATTAATCTGGGTTGTTCGAGTGCTGACTCGCTGTACGCTATTGATAATGCATTCGGTTCGGACAAGTATCCCTCGCTTATTCCGGCGGACACCGGAATTGCAAAATACTGGATCAATGATGACAGCAAGACTCTTGATCTTTATTCCGTAGGTCTGACTTCGGATCTAATGTCCAACTCCTACCAGTATGCAATCGATTATTCCACCTACAAAGGACAACTGAAGGCGGTAACCTGGCAGAATTGTGCCGGCTCCGTCTTCTACAACAAAGCCATTGCAAGGGACGTTTTCGGCACGGATGACCCGGCGGTGATTCAGGAAAAACTGAAGGACTGGAATGCCTTCTTCGATACTGCCGCCGAGTTAAAGAAGAAAGGGTATAAAATCGTGTCCGGTTTCGACGAAGTATATTATGCACTTGCAAATTCCCGGAATACGGCGTGGTTTTCCGTAACGTCAGACAATAACCTGAAGTTTGCTCCGGATACTTCGATCGAGCAGTATCTTCAGTATGCGAAGATCCTTTCGGACGGAGGATATACGAATGGTTCCAACATGTGGGATGGTAACTAGTTCTCCAGCATGCAGGAAGGGAATAAGGTCTTCTGTTATTTTGGCTGTACGTGGATGGCCAGTGTGTTCTCGGGAAATGGTGCACCCGACGGCGCATGGGGGACAGTCATCGGACCGACCTGCTATTATTGGGGCGGAACCTATGTCTCCGTTGGGAAGGATACGCCGAATCCGGGGCTATGTGCATTCATATTATATGAATTAACCTGCGATCCGGACATTGCCGTACAGATTACGAATCAAACCGGAGATGCTGTGAATAACATCGAGGCCAATGAAAGACTTGCAAACGGGGAGCTCTCATCGGATTCATTTCAGTTGAACTTCTTCGGCGGACAGAATCCGTATGCCGTCTGGGCAGATTCTTCAAAGAGGCTCCGGCTGGAGTATAGTACTTTTTATGACAGATACTATGAAGGCTATATCAAAGATGCTGCAATAAAGTATGTTGACGGTTCTTACGGAACAGTGGATCAGGCGATAGCCGGTATTCGGCAGGCGGGGAAAAAAGAACTGGGTATTCCTTAGGACTCTCATCGTTTTTACCACACGTTAATATGAAACCGGGGCCGGGTACAGTTTAACTGTGCCCGGCCCCGGCTTGTTTTTACCCGTCCCCGGTTTCCGACCCTGCGAGGGGCGGTGTTCAGGGCGTATTATCTGTCATCATAGTTGTTTCCATGATACTGATTGTTATTATGCTGATTGTTATTATACCGGTTGTTAAAGTTGTTGTTATTGTATCTGTCGGAAGAGCTCTTTTCGGCACTCTTTTTCTTGTTGTTCGATACGGTGAGGAAGATCCCCATGGTGGCGATGGTGCCGCAGACCAGTATGAGCACGAATACGATGCCGATGGCCTTGCCGCCGGAAGAATTGTTCCGGTTTCTTGTCCGGGTCTTTGTCACGGTTGCCTGATCCGTTTCGGTTTCCTCCGTGGTTTCCGGCTCCGGACGGATAAAGGGAACCTTATCCTCCGTTGGCTCTTCGGTTACTTCTTCCGTCGGTTCTTCCGTAGGAGCGGTTGTTTCTTCTTCAGGCTCCTCGGTGGCCGGTGTAACGGCCTTGTGTACGGTGATCTTTGCGTAATAGATGCAGTCGGGCTCCATGGTTACAAGTACGTATGAGACGCCTGCGGATCCTGCCACAAGTCTGTTGCCGGATACCTGAATGACGGAAGAATCCGAACTGGTGCAGGAGGTGATGGGATCGTAGGGGATCAGCATTGTTTCACCGGAATTCATCGATATCTGATCCGGGGCCTTCACATCGATCCGGCCGTTTGTTTTTACCACGGTTCCGTCTGCAAGTGTCATCTGATAGGTTACTGCGTAGGAGCCGAGGGAGAGATTATCTGTCAGCGGTACATTTACACCGGCGCCATCCTTATTCACGATGACATCATTTGCATAATTTAATCCCAGTGCATCCGCCTTGATCTCCAGTTTTACGGTTGTCTGTTCGGGGTAAAGATTATCGATGTCCACATGCAGGATCTGATCCTTCATTTCGCTGTACAGGGACTTCTGCTCTACATTTCTGAAGCTGCACTCTCCGGGATCTCCCAGCAGTCCCTTTTCGTATGCTTCCGTGAGGGTGAGCTCTACCAGAGGCTCCACATTTTCCGGTTTCGTGATCAGTGTGGTTACATCACTGACATCGGCCCGTTCGCCGTAACCGCTGATCAGTCCGCCTGTGTAACGAAGATTGTTCCATTCGTTTTTCGTTGCAGTCAGGGTTTCGATCTTATTGTTGCCGTTCTTCACATTCAGATCCATCCGGATGTCATTTTCCAGAACTCCGTTGCCGTTAAAGTCGATGGGTGCACCGGCGATCTCAACGCCGTTTACTGCCAGCCCGGTGCCTTTGGTTGCCTCGTAGGGGTCAATGCCGGTATATTCATTGATATGGTTCTCATCGATCTCAGGAAGGTCGAAGTTCTGATAATCGGCGTAACGGTTGCCGGAAATGGTCAGCAGACCGTTGAACTGATATTCATAATTCATGATGCTGAGATGATTCGGCTTATAACGCTCATGGCTGCTTGTCAGGGCGCCGGTGGAGCCGTCTGCATACAGTCCGCCGTGGGAAAGTCCCAGGGTATGTCCCAGCTCATGCATGATGGTTCCTGCAAGGGCCACATCATAATCGGCATGGGGAATGATATCCATGGCTACGATAAAGAACTGACCGGGAATATTCTCGGCGATGCCGGAACTGTCATTTCCGCGTCCTGCATCGTATCGGTTTACAAAAAGGCAGTATCTGAAGGTGGTCCAGCGTTCGGCTGTAAAATGATCGATGGCCGCGTGATTCCAGTTCTGATAATCGCCTCCCAGGTAGAAGACGTCCTGATAGGGAATGGCGGAAGCGCCGGAGAGAGATCCCCAGACAGCGTTCGTTTCATAGTTCATGATGGAATCGGGACCTGCATCAATGTGCATATTGATGCCGTGGGCTTTAAACCGATCATAAACCATTTTCAGGGCGGTTGCGGACGGGTAGCACGCATGAATGCCGGAGGACTCCATCCAGTCCGCTTCGATAAAGATATCCGGTACGTTGGGATCGGCGCCCATGGCAGCCAGATCCAGATCGATGGTTCCGTCGTGATCCTTATCCACACCGTTGATCTCCCAGTCATCCGGAAGACCGTCACCATCGGAGTCGATGATGCTTTCATAGATCCACTCCGAGTATTCCAGCATCAGTTCATAATAATTATCCGAAAGAATGTCGATGAACCGGCCGCCGGTCAGAGAATACAGATAGCTGTAATCGGGCTCGTTGCATGCCTGGCTTACAACGGTAGCCTTGATATTGTTTTCACGGTAGAAGTTGGTCCAGCCTTCCATGTCCCGATGTCCGTAGGATG
>JAFRWY010000116.1 GCA_017437905.1 Eubacterium sp. | reverse complement strand
CTGACGGGAAACTGTCATCCTGAACGAAGCGAAGCGGAGTGAAGGATCTTATCATTTGAAACGGTTTTAAGGGGGAAGAAACATGAATGTGAAGGAATTTGCGAAGTTATACGAACCGGTCTGCCTTGCGGCGGATGAGGTGGATGAGGACCTTTATGAGCAGTACGGCGTGAAGCGGGGGCTTCGCGATAAGAACGGAAAGGGTGTCCTCACCGGTGTAACAAATATCTCGAAGATCGTATCCTCGCGGATCGAGGACGGGAAGGAAGTCCACTGCGACGGCCAGCTCTGGTATCGCGGATACAATGTGATCGATATGGTGAAGGATTTCGGCTTCAAGCGCTTCGGCTTTGAAGAAGTGGCATACCTGCTGCTCTTCGGGGAACTTCCGACGGATGACGAACTGATCGATTTTAAACAGGTGCTGGGATCGCTCCGGACCCTGCCCACGAACTTCACCCGGGACGTTATCATGAAGGCGCCGAGCCCCGATATCATGAATTCCATGACCAAGTCGGTGCTGACCCTTTCGGCTTATGATGATAATGTATCGGATCTCTCCATTCCGAACGTATTGGAGCAGTGCCTCCGGCTGATCAGTGAGTTCCCCATGCTGGCGGTCTACGGATTCAATGCTTACAATCATTATGAGAAGGACGAGAGTATGTTCATCCATTTTCCGGATCCGAACATTTCCACGGCAGAGAATGTACTCCGTATGCTCCGTCCGAATAAGGAATATACACAATTGGAGGCGCAGGTTCTGGATGCGGCACTGGTGCTGCATGCGGAGCATGGCGGCGGAAATAACTCCACCTTCACCACCCGCGTGGTTTCTTCGGCGGGTTCGGATACCTATTCGGTCATGGCAGCGGCCCTGTCCTCCCTGAAGGGTCCGAAGCACGGCGGTGCAAACCTGAAGGTGATGCGGATGATGGAGGATATCCGGGCACACGTGCCGGATTACAGTGATAAGGATCGTCTCAAGGACTATCTGGCGAAGATCGTGGACCGGCAGGCCTTCGACCGGGCGGGTCTGATCTACGGTATGGGTCATGCGATCTATTCCGTATCCGATCCGAGAGCCAGGGTGTTCCGGAAGTTTGTGGAGAAGCTGGCAACGGAAAAGCATCTGGAGAAGGAATTTGAGCTCTATGCATCCATCGAGAAGATGGCTCCGGAGATCATCGCGGAGAAGCGGAAGATCTATAAAGGCGTCAGCGCAAATGTGGACTTTTTCAGTGGTTTCGTGTATAGTATGCTTGGAATCCCCGTCGAGCTTTATACTCCGATCTTCGCGATCGCGCGTATCGTTGGCTGGTCGGCGCACAGAATCGAGGAACTCATAAATGTGGACAAGATTATACGACCTGCTTACCGGTCCGTCATGGCAGAAAGAGAATACACCCCCTACGCGTTACGCAGCTCCCATACCTCCGACTGATTTCGGTCCGGGGTATATGGCAAACTGTTGTTTTTCGTATGCCGATGAGATTTCCCGAAAGAAGAGCGGGATCTATCCGACGGACGCAGCCATCACCCTTCGGGAGCTTCTGAAGTATGATATGCTGGTGTTTCTCGGGTATCTTTATGATGAAAAAAGTTCGGAACAGGTGCGCCAGGTGGCATTTGTAAATGAACTGCTGCAGATCCGCCTTACCCCTGAGCAGTTTCTGCAGTTCCGGAAGGATAACAGTCTGGATCCGGAGCTTCTGTCAAAGGTACCGGATTCCCTGAAATATTTCGTCAAAGATGATCTGCTGCCTTCCTCGCGGCGTTCCGATGCCGGAGTTTCCATCTCCAGGTTTATTGTGAACAGCTTCCGGGATATGGGCCTGGCATTTATCGCATATGCGGGTGTCAGTGAGGAAGAGGCCAAGAAGATCACCGTATATATAGGTATTTTGAATGATTATCTGAAATCCTACGGCCTGTATGATACAAAGGATCCCCTTCGCATGGGGGAGAAGGGCCGGGCGGATTACGGGATGCCCCGGAGATTTACGCCTCCGAAGCCCACACCGGATGCAAATGTGGATATGACCGTGGCGGCATCTTATTTTACGGATGATCCCGTGCCTGCAGACGGACGCGGTACGGCATACCGGACGGATACACGCAGTGCGAATGCGCAGTACGGGGATCCCCGGAGTGCAGGAAGAGGCACAACTGCTCAGGATACCGGAACCGGGGAAGCAGAGAAGCGACAGGGAAAGACGGGCGTCAGAGAGGAAACTCCGGAACCGGTACAGACCTCTGTGGAAGAACTGCTGGAGGAGCTGGATCAGCTGATCGGTCTGGAAGGCGTAAAGAAAAGCCTGAACAACCTGATCAACGTGATCCGCGTCCGGAAGATGCGGGAGAAGATGGGATTGAAGCAGCCGGATATGTCGCTGCACCTTGTATTCTCGGGGAATCCCGGAACCGGTAAGACCACCGTGGCGCGCCTTCTGGCCAAGATCTACAAGTCTCTCGGCGTTGTGAGCAAGGGACAGCTGATCGAGGTGGACCGTGCAGGTCTGGTGGAAGGATATGTGGGTCAGACTGCCCAGAAGACCAACGAAGTGATCGACAGTGCTCTGGGCGGAGTGCTCTTTATCGATGAGGCCTACACCCTCACCAACAAGAAGGAGTCCGGTGACTTCGGACAGGAGGCGGTGGATACCCTCCTGAAGCGGATGGAGGATGACCGGAAGGACTTTATCGTCATCGTTGCAGGCTACACCGAGCCCATGGAGGAATTCCTCCAGTCGAACCCGGGGCTTCGTTCCCGTTTCAACAAGTTTATCGACTTCGCGGACTACTCGTCCGAGGAGCTCTATGATATCTTCATCTCCATGTGCCACCGGCAGGATTTCCACCTGACGGAGGATGCAGACGCCTACGTGAAGGAGTACTTCTCCAAGCTGGTGTGCGAGAAGGGGGAGCACTTCGCCAATGCGCGCGAGGTCCGCAACTTCTTCGAACGCTGCATCGAGCGCCAGGCCAACCGGCTCGTAACCGCAGGAGATATCGATATGAAGCTGATCACCACATTTACGAAGGAAGATCTGACCGAATAAAACACATGCCGTATGGTGTGCCAGTGAAATGTCACGCCATACGGCATGTGTTTTTACTTTTGTCTTGCACGCAGAACGGAATTGATATATAATCAACTTGCGGACAGAACAGAAATGGCGGCAAATCGTTTTGTGCATGGGACGGAGGGGCTATGAACAGAGATAATATAAAACATGTGATTATTGATCAAAAAGAAGTATATTTGAATAATCCCATTGTCAGGCGTGATTATGGTTTGGAGGAAAAGGTCAACTATTGCTTTGTTGGAATTAGAAGAACCGGCAAATCATATATGATGTACCAGCAGATTAAGGATCTGGAAGAGTCAGGGGTTCCGCGAAATGAAATCCTTTATGTGAGCTTTGAAGACGAGCGGCTTCTGGAGGCTACAGCAGAGGATCTGAATGTCATTTTGGAGGTGGGTCTCGAAATGGCTGGGGATGGGAAAAAACCATATATTTTTTTAGATGAGGTTCAGAGTGTTGTAGGATGGGAAAAGTTTGTACGACGTCTTGCGGATACGAAATATAGAATTAATATCACGGGAAGCAACAGTCGGATGCTGAGTCATGAAATAGCATCCACGCTTGGTGGACGTTTTATGATCGTTCAAGTATTTCCATATTCCTTTCATGAGTATCTGCATGCGTTTGGTAAGGAGAAGGATTATCTCCGGGTTTTAAGTACATCTGAAAAAGCTGAGGTATCCAAATACTATGATCAGTATGTAAAATATGGTGCATTTCCGGAGTTGGTTGACATCCGAAACAAGCGTGATTATTTGAACAGCATTTATCAAACCGTATATATTGGTGATGTTCTGACAAGAAACAATATAACAAATGACTTTGCGGTTAGACTGATACTGAAAAAGATAGCGGAATCCGTTATGAATCCGATTTCATATAGCAGACTCGCCAATATTGTAAACAGCACAGGAACAGGTGTCGGAAAGCAGACGGTTATCAATTATGTCGGATATATGATGGATGCCTATCTTCTGTTTTCTATTCAGAACTATGCTGCAAAGATGGTAGAGAAAGAGACATCACCGAAGTATTATTTTATGGATACCGGGTTGCTGGGACTTCTTGTTTTGAATTCTGAAACAGCTCAGCTGGAAAACCTGGTTGCAATAGAACTGACCAGGCGATATGGGATCGAAAATGTGTATTATTTTGAAAGCAATGTCGAGATTGACTTCTATGTGCCGGAAGAGAAGCTTGCGATACAGGTCAGTTACAGTGTTCTGGATGATATGGATACAAAAGAACGAGATCTTAAAGCATTCAAAAAACTTCGGAATTACTTTCCTGATGTGGAATGCCTGCTGATCACAAACAGTGAAGAATCAGAAATTGAGTATGATGACTTTCGTGTAAGTGCCATTCCTGCATGGAAGTGGTTGCTGCAAAAAAAAAATGAACCTTTTCCCGGCTCATGAAAATAAATAAGTGAATACAATCTTATGCATCGGATGAGAATTTGGCGAGTCCGGTGCAGATCAGGAGGGAAAAAACATGAGAAGAAGAATTCTTGCTGTGATCGTATTGACTTGTGTTATGAGCCTTGGGCTGGCAGGCTGCGGAAAGAATGATAATCAGGAAACCGGGAACAATGCCGGCGGCGGGATGGAGCAGGTGGAGGCAAAAGGCATTGTCGAAATGGTCAGTACAGACGGTTTCCGGCTGACGGTCAGAGAAGGATATACCGGACGCGCATATACGGAAACGAAGGATCTTGTCGCTGGGGATGAACCCGGCGGAGTAGGTCAGGTGGATGGCGGTCAGATGGATGGTAGCCGGGCGGATGGCGGCCAGGCGGATGGCGTGAATGCAGACATGATCGTGGTCAACTATTCGGAAGGGAAGAAGATACCGGAGAACGCCTCTTATTTCAAGCTGGAGAAGCTGAAGAGGCAGGAGACGGATATCCGTGAGATCGCCGAAGGAGCAGCGAAACTGCAGGATGGCGAGAAGACGGGACGAACACTGGAGGAATCTACGATCGGTGCGTTATGGCCGGATATTAAACCGGACAGTCTGGCAGGTCGTGCGGTATACCATGTAACAACAACGATCAGGGACAATGATTTCATGTTCGAGCATTTCTTCTTTCAGACGGATGCCGGGGTGAACATGGTGGTCGGAATCTTCTATCCCATTGGGGACGAAACCGCAAGAAAGGATATGATGGATCAGTTTTATGAGGTTGAGTTTCTGAAATAGAAGCAGGGTTATGGCTTTATATTGAAATATCACAAAATTTCCAGATTAATTAGCCTCAGATGCCCTGCTCACCGCCTGAGCAGGGAGAATCAGCTAATCAATAGCAGAAAAGTCCGGATTTATTAGCCGTTTGACGCTCGGCGTCGTGCGCTTCGCGCACACGCGATTCGTCTGTCGCCGAATCGCTTCCGAATAATAAAAGGGTATGACGTTTCATGCAAGCATGACGTCATACCCTTTTATTATTCTACGCCGATCTGGCTCGTCACTCGATCACATCGCGGTCATATACAGCAGGTCTTCCCAGCGTTTATCAACCTCAGCCTGGAACTGCTCGATCAGGTGCTCGTTGCCAGGCTTGAACAGGTGCTTGAACCGTCCCTGTGCACGGAGGAAGTCCTCGATCGGAAGCTTCTTCTTCGGCTCGTAGTTTAAGATCCACTTGCCCTCGACCACTTCGAAGAGGGGCCAGTAGCAGGTGTCGATGGCCAGCTTGCAGATCTCTGCGATGTCCGCTGCGTCATAGCGCCAGCCGCGCGGGCAGGGTGCCATCACGTTCAGGAATGCAGCACCCGGCGTGTAGATGGCCTTCTCCGCCTTCTCATACAGGTCCTTCATCATGGGAGTGAAGGTGGACTGAGCCACATAAGGTACGTTGTGGGCTGCGATAATCTTCGCCAGATCCTTCCGGCTTTGCAGCTTTCCGTCGGAAGCACTGCCCACCGGAGTTGTGGTGGTATCCGCATACATGGGCGTTGCGGAGGAACGCTGGATACCCGTGTTCATGTAAGCTCCGTTGTCGTAGCAGACATAGACCATATCATGGCCACGTTCCATGGCACCGGAGAGGGACTGGATACCGATATCATAAGTACCGCCGTCACCACCGAAGGTGATGAACTTGTAGGTATCATCGATGCGTCCCCGCTTCTTTAAGGCATTATAGGCTGTTTCCACGCCGGAAAGAGTAGCGCCGGCGCAGGCAAATGCATTGTGGATATAGCTATCCTCATAGGATGTATAGGGATACATGAAGGAGGAAACCTCCAGACATCCCGTGGCATTTCCGATCACGGCATGATCCTCGGGCTTTAGGGCACGGAGTACGGTACGAACCGCAATTCCTGCGCCACAGCCGGCACAGAGCCGGTGGCCGGGAGCAAGACGCTCGGGCTTATTCATAACTTCTTTAAATTTGAATGGCATGGCGTTTCTCCTCCCTTACTTTCTGAGTCCGATATACTGGAACTGCTCTACGGACTTGCCGTCCTTCACGATACCCAGAAGATCCTCGTAGACGTCGATGGCTGACTGGTCGGTAAAGTCCCGGCCTGCCAGACCGTAGAAGTAGTTGATTGCAGGGATGGTAACACCGGCATCCAACATGGCAGCCTTCAGCTCGGAGCCGAGAGGTCCGCCGCAGCCGCTGAAGCTCTCGGCACGGTCCAGGATCGCAACGGCAGAGCACTTGGAAAGTGCAGCAGCCAGCTCCTCCCCCGGGAACGGACGGAAGACACGAACCTTGATCATACCGGCCTTCACACCCTTCTCACGCAGGATATCCACGGCATTCTTGGTATTTCCGGAAGCGGAGCCCATGATGACGATGGCTACCTCCGCATCCTCCATGCGATACTCCTCGAAGAGGCCGTACTTCCGGCCGGAGATCTTCTCGAAGCGCTCGCACACCTCCAGGATCACTTCCTTCGCCTTCTTCATGGCGAGACGCTGGTTCATTTTCGTCTCCATATAGAAGGGAGAATTTGCATAAGGACCGATGGCCATGGGCATGTCAGCGTTGAGAAGGAAGTTCTCCGGCTCGTAAATGCCGACAAAATCCCGGACCGTCTCGGTATCCATGGTTTCGATATTCATAACCGCGTGGCTTGTGATAAAGCCGTCCTGGCACACCATCATCGGAAGCATGACATCCGGATGCTCGGTGACGGGATAAGCCATGATGAAGTTATCATAGGCCTCCTGGTTGGTTTCAGCGTAGATCTGGATCCATCCGGAATCCCGGGCACCCATGGTGTCGGAGTGGTCGCAGTTGATGTTGATGGGACCCGTCAGCGCACGGTTTACCGCGCAGAGCACCAGAGGCAGCCGGTCAGAGGCTGCGATGTAAAGCTCCTCCCACATGAAGGCCAGACCGCAAGACGAGGTAGCTGTCAGGGCTCTTGCACCTGCTGCGGATGCACCGATGGCAGCGGACATGGAGCTATGCTCCGACTCCACCGGAATAAACTCGGTATCGATCTCACCGTTGGCGATGAAGGTAGACACCATCTGCGGGATCTCCGTGGACGGTGTGATCGGAAATGCAGGCATAACGTCCGGATTTACCTGCTTGATTGCGAGGGCAACGGCTTCATTTCCGGACATACGGTCTCTTTTGCCAGCCATATTACAGTCCCTCCTTCATATTGATCGCCTTGAAGCTGCAGATCTTTGCGCAGATACCGCAGCCCTTGCAGTGGTCATAGTCAAAATCCTGACGCTTCCCGTCCACCACCGGAATACAGCTGTCCGGGCACATGGGAGCGCAGAGAAGACACTGGGCACATTTCTCCCAGTTCATCACCGGCGTCTGGGTTCTCCACTCACCGGTTTTAAACTCCTTGGATCCGCCACCGCCGTAGATCTGGTTGCCCAGAGTCATGTCGGTATAGGGAGCGGTCTCATTTACCTTACTGATATCGGTTCTTTCCTTGTTCGCCATTACTGCACCTCCGTGAAGCCGCGCTCCAGAGCGCGCATATTTCCTTCGATTACCTCCGGCTTCTTCGCAAACTTGTGCTCATAGGAAGCCTGCATCTGAGAGAGGAACTCTTCCTTATCCATAATGCCTGCCACCTTCACGACAGCAGCCAGCATGGGAGAGTTGGGGAAGTACTTACCGAGACAGTCCACGGAAATGGTCCGCGCGTCGATGGTATATACCGGCCCGGTGTATCCATTTAATAAGGAAACGATCTCTTCCTTGGACTTGGAGGTGTTGATAATGATCCCGCCCTCGGTGGAAAGGCCCTTGGTCACATCCACGGTGTGGAGCAGTGTCTCGTCCACAACCACCACGTAATCGGGCTCATAAATATTGGAATGTGCGCGGATCTCGGTCTCGCCCAGCCGGTTATAAGCGGTGATGGGCGCACCCATACGCTCCGGACCGTACTCCGGGAAGCCCTGCACATACAACCCCTTGTTGAATGCCACATCTGCCAGGAGCAGTGCGGCTGTCTTGGCACCCTGGCCTCCGCGGCCGTGCCATCTGATCTCGATATGCTTCATTTCGGTCATCCTTTTTCATAATAATCTGATGTTCTTGGGACAACAGTATTTCTCACTATACCACCACAGATAGTAAATGTAAATACCATTTTTTGAGGAGTGGAAGGAATGACGGAAAATCTTGCCTCATAAACCTGTTTTAACGTAAAATTTTATCCCATTCCGTTATTTTGTCTACTTGAATAATGAAAAAGGTTCATGTATACTTGAAGGTGGTACGTTTTTTGAGTCTGAATCCCTTCGGATCGGAGGATACGGGTTTCGGAAAATGTGCCGGGGATGGAAAACGAATACACAGATTGGAGAAAACTATGAGTGATTTTGAAAAGAGGGGGGGCACTCCGGAGAATGATATTATGAAGTCCGGAAATGCGGCTCCGGTATCGGAAAGTCTCTCGCTGTCGGATGTCATGGTGGAAGTCCTGCCTTCGGAAGAGGCAACGACCGTCCTTACGGAAGGTATGTCCGGGACACTGGCAGCTTCAGAACCGGAGGTGGATGATGGGTTCAAGAATGCCAGCGGAATGCTTACATCTCCGCAGGCGGGTGGACAGCAGCTCGGTCCGAATGGCAAGCCCATGGGGCCGGCAGGACAGCAGCCCATGGGGCCGGCAGGACAGCAGCCCATGGGACAAGGCGGAAGGCCGATGAATCCCCAGGGCATGGGCCCAAATGGCCAGCCAATGGGACCGATGGGTCAGGGAATGGCCATGGGACCAAACGGAAGACCGATGAATCCGCAGGGTATGGGACCGAACGGACAGCCTATGGGACCGATGGGTCAGGGAATGGCCATGGGACCAAACGGAAGACCGATGAATCCGCAGGGTATGGGACCGAACGGACAGCCTATGGGACCGATGGGTCAGGGAATGGT
>JAFRWY010000115.1 GCA_017437905.1 Eubacterium sp. | reverse complement strand
TGGCATTGACGGTGAAATCACGTCTGGCAAGATCCTCTTCAATCTTACCGGTAAATCGTACCTCATCCGGATGCCGGCTGTCTGAGTACTGTCCGTCTACGCGAAAAGTCGTCACCTCGTATTGGCCATCAGGCATCAGCACCGTTACCGTTCCATGCTTGATCCCAGTGTCCAAGATACGCTGACCTGAAAGAGCTGAACGCACCTGCTCCGGAACAGCGTTTGTGCAGATATCAAAGTCATGTGGGATGACGGTCTGTCCTGTTTGCATGCCGAGCACCAAATCACGGACGCATCCGCCGACGAGGTACGCCTCATAGCCGCAGCTTTCAAGTTGTTGAATGATTTTTGTAGCGCCACTGGGGATATTGACCATCTGGCATGCCTCCTTTTCTGATGATAGGATCTGATCGGTGTTACACAGGAGATTGGTGCCCGTATCAGAGATACCATCATACCATTATCACAAATAAGGCGCAATCATGTTATTATTGAACAAAAATAAACCTTTGTTTAATTATCTGCGTTCCGGCCAGATAACCTGACCGGAACGCGCTTCTGAATTCGGGAGCCGCTATACATTATATATTATACGCTGCAGGTGCCTGATCTTATCAGACGACTGAAGCGTCTATCAGTTTAGCGGCTTCCTGTATGGCATCGTCAAGGCTGCCCCCTGCCCTGCCGATGATGGTGCGGGTGCTCTTGTCGAATTCTTGAGCAGAACGGAAGTTTGCCCATATTCCCCACTGCTGGCTTCCGTCGGGCAATGGGAGGATCTCAAGTGTGACTTGGATCTCCCCTACGCTCAGCGGCTTGAAAAAAGCTCCGAGCGGATTGACGGAAGCAACTTGGAGAGAATGTTTTGAAGAACACTGCTGGATCTCAAAAGAGTCGATGTCCGGATCAATTGCCAAAGTGCTTCCGTTGGTCCATTGCGCATGTATGAGGCCTAAATCATCCACGTGCTCCACAACAGCAGTATCACCTGCAACAAGCACGGTGAAAGGGTCTTCCAGATCTCGCCTTAAAACGATATGTGTTCCCTTCGGATAGGTCTGGCGGAGTTCCGTGAGCCTTTCGGCAGTCGGAATAGCCGTGCCGTAGCGCGGTGCGTGGAATTCGCCTGCCATCCACATGTTGAACAGGTTGTTTCCCATGGATATCTCACGGCTTGTGCAGGTGTTCTTCGTTCCAAGCAGGATCTCATATGGGAGCAAACCAGACTTCACCGGAGGATGAACAAAGATGCGGTACTGCTGATCAAAGAGCGATGTGCTCAGGAACCCCATCTGCGTGGTATGGATTTCTGCCTTATGTGCCACGATAGCTGCCTCTGTCATTTTCCATGTATGCAAGCAGCCTGGCGGAGTTCCTACTCCTTCATAGAAGTGAATTGCACGCATCATGTGCCACCTCCCTATCCTGATATGTTGCAACAGCGGGCTTTACCTCCCAATCAATGTCTTCCAGCTGGCCGCAATCGGCATCTTCTGCCAGCTCCGTTGCCTTTTCTCTTGCTTCTCCTTCGCTGTCAGCGGAGATGTGGTACATGATTCGGCCGCTGAACCTGACGGGTATTTCGTATTCCATGGTTTTTCCTCCTTTTACTCAATTGACTCCCGTAGGGTATTCAGGCACTCGTCACAATAATAATTGCCGTCTATCCGTACGATAGAGTCTTGCTGTACATGATTTCCGCAACGACAGCAGACCGGATATTGTGCGAGAGCATGATCCTCTTCTGCTAGAAAACGCTCGATATCGTGTGCAAGGCATGAACTTCTGTAGATTCCGCTCAATTGTATTCCTCCTATTCTTCATTTTCCCTACAGTTATCTGAATGAGGTTCTATG
>JAFRWY010000114.1 GCA_017437905.1 Eubacterium sp. | reverse complement strand
GCTCGCTGGTACCGATGAGGTAGAGATCCTCTCCTTCGATCTTGTACATCATGGACTCCATTTCATCGAAGCTCATAACGCCGGTCACCACATCACTGCGGATCATGAAGGGCGGAACACAGTAGGTGAAGCCCTTGTTGATCATGAAATCTCTTGCATAGGAGATCACTGCGGAATGAAGACGTGCGATGTCCCCGATCAGATAGTAGAAGCCGTTGCCGGCAACCTTTCTTGCAGCATCCAGATCGATGCCTGCCAGACGCTCCATGATCTCTGTATGATAGGGAATCTCAAAGTCGGGAACCGCAGGCTCACCGAACTTCTGTACTTCCACATTTTCGCTGTCATCCTTACCGATCGGTACGGAAGGATCGATGATGTTCGGGATCACAAGCATGATCTTCCGAAGCGCTTCCTCCACCTTCGGAGCTTCCTCCTCCAACTCGGCCAGGCGCTTGGAGAACTCCGCAACCTTCTTCTTGGTCTCCTCGGCTGCTTCCTTGTTGCCCTGGGCCATATACTTACCGATTTCCTTGGAAATCTTGTTCTTATCGGCGCGAAGCTGGTCTGCCTCCGCCTGGATATCTCTTCTCTTCTGGTCCAGCTCGATGGCTTCATCTACCATGGGAAGCTTCCGGTCCTGGAATTTCTTTTTGATGTTTTCCTTAACGATGTCCGGGTTCTCTCTTAAGAATTTGATGTCTAACATTGTATCCTGTCTCCTTACGGGTCAATTGTAATCTCTGCGAAAGGCAATATTCTGCCGGTTACACGAATATGCATTTTATAATGTTTTAAGAGGTCAGTCAATATCAAATGTTTCGTCAGGCGTGGTCAGTGCTTCGATCTCCTCTTCCACCGTCATCGCCTTCTTGATGGCTTCCTTCTCTTCTTCGGAAAGAGTGATGTAAGACTCTCCCTTGATGATCTCCTTTGCGTAGCTGTAGCAGCCATCGCGGGAATGCATGGTATTCAGAACGACACCGGAATTATCCTGGTTTAGAAGCGCCAGAGAGAAGCTTAAGCTTCCTGCCAGATTATCGAAGGCATCGTAGCGCACCAGACCGATCTTGTTGATACAGGAATCCAGCTGACCTTTAAACTTCTTATGCTCGGAGGTGACACGGCGTGCATTGTTCTTCACCTTGTCCATCTCCTTGAAGCGGGTAAGGATGACCTTCTCCAGGTCCTTTCCCTTCTTACCGCTCATGATGGTATAGTATTTCCGGTTAACGAATTCCAGCCGTCGTATGGTGAAAAAAAGAGCAACGGCCAGAACGATGATCAGTACCAGAAGGACGATCACGATAATCTCGATCCGGATACCGAATACGGTTACTGGTTCATTCATTTGGTTCTCCTATATGTCAGGTTAAATTAGGTTTGGCTCAGTGGGAGATGATCTCCACATCCCGGGTGCGGGAAATAGAATGCCGACCCGGATCTTATGCCGGGGCCCTCGAGCGGGACCCGGATGATGAAACTCTCTGCAACGTGGAACAGAAAGGATTCCTTCTCGCAGAGTGTGGATCCGTTATCCGCGCGGGATGCTGTACAGAAGGTGCAGGATCCGCTCCATATCATCCGTGGAGTAATACTCGATCTCAATCCTGCCCCGATCCCTGGATTTTGCCTTTACAGAGGCTTTTGTTCCGAGAACATTCTTCAGGTTCTCTTCGATCTCTTTGTAAATAGCACTGAGATCCTTCTCTTCTGCTTCCGCTGCCTTCTCCTTTGCGGTTGAAGACATCTTCTGCAGGACTCTCTTTACAAATGCTTCCGTTTCCCGTACAGACATTTTGTTATCGAAGATCGCCATGGCGGTCTCATACTGAACATCCGGATCCTCGATCATGATCAGGGACCTTGCATGTCCGGTGGTCAGCATTTCATCGATCACCATCTGCTGAACCTTATCGCAGAGCTTTAAGAGACGCAGGGAGTTGGTAATGGTGGTACGACCCTTGGATACACGGTCTGCCACTTCATCCTGCTTCAGGTGGAACTCTTCGATCAGTCTCTGATAAGCCTGGGCTTCTTCAATCGGATTCAGATTCTCACGCTGCAGATTCTCGATCAGCGCTATCTCCACCTGCTGCTGCTTCGTATATTCACGAACGATGACCGGAACTTCCTTCATGCCGGCCATACGGGCAGCACGCCAGCGGCGTTCACCGGCGATGATCTCGTAATATTTGTTCTTCTTTACAACAATGATGGGTTCGATCACACCGAACTGTTTGATGGAATCGGCCAGCTCGGAAAGTGCGTCTTCATTGAACTGCTTTCTCGGCTGATCCTTGTTTGGCTCAATGTCGGAGATCTTCAGCTTCTTTTCGACTTCCTTTGTGACGGTCTTTGTAACTGTCTTGGTCACTGTTTTGACCGGAGCATCTTTTTCCTTTGCGGGTTTGTCTGTTGGGATAAGTTCGCTGAGTCCGCGACCCAGTCCTCTCTTTACTGCCATACTGTCCTCCAAATGAATAAACTGAAAATGATTTATCCGGATCAAAAGGAAATCCCCCCGGCCGGTATGTGAGATACACACCACTAACCTTTTGATCTTAAGTGGGAGAACCCCACCTCTTTGTCAGCGAAAGCTGACCCGAATCCTGTATTAAATCTCGCGAGCGAGACCTGAACATATAAATCGCATTGTTTCATGTACTATATAATAAGGAAACAACTGTATCAACAGAATAACGTGTTATCAACTGGTTTACATAATATCGTTTGATAAATGTTCCACAGCACGTAAAACCTTATGTAACCTATAGTTTCGGGATCTGTGGATAGAATGCAATTGGTGTTACCATAACATGAATTGTCTGACTTATCCACAGTTTTTAATCAAGAAAAAGTTTGTTGTGGATAACTTCCTCCGCCAGTGCACGATATGCTTCCGCACCGGTGGACCTTGTATCATACAGGTTAATGGGAAGTCCGAAGCTCGGTGCTTCCGCCAGACGTACATTTCTCGGAACCAGAGTGTTGTAAATGATCTGATCCAGATCATTTCGTACGTTTTCAACCACCTGTTCCGACAGATTCGTACGGGAATCGTACATGGTGAAGACAACACCTTCGATCTCCAGAGTCTTGTTCAGTTTCTGTTTGATCAGATTGATCGTGTAGATCAACTGTGTCAGACCATCCAGAGCATAGAATTCACACTGAATCGGTACGATCACGGTATCAGCTGCCGTCATGGAGTTGATCGTGAGTATTCCGAGTGCAGGAGGACAATCTATGATAATGAAATCGTATTTCTTCCGTAACGGGCGGATCAGTTTCTTTAAGATAAACTGTTTATCTTCAATATCCAGGAAATCCACTTCTGCTCCGGCGAGTTCCCGGCTGGCAGGAAGCAGACTGATCTGAAGCTTCTGATTTGCAAAGATATTTACTTTTAAGCATTCGCCCAGATTACAGTTGCCACACATTACATCATAGATGGAGTACGTCAGATCGTTCTTATCCACACCGAGACCACTGGTCATATTTCCCTGCGGATCCATATCGATGGCAAGAACTTTCTTACCTTTTTCAGCCAGACATGCAGCCAGATTGATGGCAGTTGTTGTCTTTCCGACGCCTCCTTTTTGGTTTGCAATAGCTATGATTCTTCCCATAATTCTTCTCCATGGTTGCTTTTTATCAGCGCAAAGCATATTATAGCACTTTTTGGGCCTTTCTTCCATAACTAGATATAGCGTATTCTCCCATGAAAAGCGCAAGATATAATGTGTTTGCGGGATTTATGGGTTTTTATGTCGTTTTATGGGCGGTTTTGCAGCAATTCCGGGTGTTTGATATTCTTTCGGATAAGGGACGAAGAATCAGGAATTCAATCAGTTAAACCGGAGAATTATTTGTGGTGCTATTCCGGAATTGTTCTCAATGAATTGTGTTTATAAAATAATTCTGATGGTGTAAATTGCAGTAATTAGGTTTATTTATAATTCAGAATGTCTGTAATCAGAATGGTATTCTAGCAATACACTTTATGGCTTATTATGAAAATGTTTCACGTGAAACGTTACTCTTCTATCTCTTAATAATTTATTCTTATATATCGATAAAAAGGTTAGTATTGCAATCATAAATCTGTTTGATATACGGGATAGTAAAATTCAATTGAATACGACTATGTTTCACGTGAAACATGATTACAGTATATCATTAGTCACGTTCTATTTTATTGATATCTGGATTCTAGTATAACGTCCGAAAAATAACTGGACGAATGCGCCGAACACTTGCCCGAAAGTGCAGAACAAAAAACGTAGGCGTAGCGGGCTACGCTGAGGATTTTTGTTCTGTGCTATCGGGGTAAGCGGGCAAGCATTTGGTCCGGTTATTTGAGAGATGCTATACTAGGTAAAGATGTTCTGTTTGTTTTGAAAAGAAATATAGTATTTACCAAATATGATATTGTTTCACGTGAAACAATTACAAAATATACAAGTTTCCGATTTTTGATGTTTCACGTGAAACATCAAAATTAGGTTTTGAAAAATACTATATGATTGCAGTGAAAATGTGTACTTAATATAAAACATGCGTTTAATCAAATCCATGTTTCACGTGAAACATTTGAAAAATATCTGTGGATCATGATAGGAATTATCAGGAAGGTATAATCCTATTTTTTGATTGAATCGTGTATGGTAAAAAGGACGTTTTGAATATAATTCATTAATAACTAATTATTGTTTGGTTGAATAATACAAACATGTTTCACGTGAAACATGATATAGAAAATAATAGATTATGTTTCATTCTAAAGAAGATGAATTATATTCTATACGATAGATGAATTATAATTTATCTGTAATAGAAGTTTAAATAAGATAATTCATTAGTCTGGAATATAAAAAAGACGAATTTGAATCATACTAAACTGAATAATACAAAAATATCGCAATTGTGGATAACTCTTTATAAGTCTCAGTTATCCACAGAGTTATCAACGTTATAAACAATCAGGACCATGTTTCACGTGAAACATAGTCCTGTAGCATTTAGATTGGTTTTGGCATTTTGTGTCTAACAATAATTGTTGTATAGTAACTTTCCGGCGGGTCGGAGAGTAGTTCGTCCAGTGTTTTATAAACCCGTTGTGTCGATAAACCACAGTCACTGACTCCGAACACACTGAGTAAATCAATGTCAGATTCATTTGAAAGTGCCTGGATCAGTTCGGATAATTCATGTTTTTTCTTCATATAGATTCTTGTATCAGCGAGGTTGGAAGAGGATGGATTAATGCAAAGATTCTCAGTTCCATTTACGAGAATTTCATTACAAGCAGCTGATACGGCCAGAAAAGATGGAATTCCATTAATGATCTTAGTTCGATATCCGTTGAATTCCAGGATGCGTTTGATCGGAATAAAAGAAGAATAGATTGTCGGATCACCGATTGTAAGATATCCGACTGTCTTATTCATATCTAACAACGGCCAGATTATGTTAACCACATCTGTGTAGGCAGATTCTATAATTATAGAATCTGTTGTCATGGGAATCTTCACCGGTATCACTTCCTTTTGTCCCAGCTCTTCCGGTGTCAGAATCCCTTCCAATATGCCCATAGCACGGCCGGAATCGGGCAGAAGCAGTACATCACACGCCCTCAGGATACGGAGTGCTTTCAATGTGATCAGCTCCGGATCGCCGGGTCCGAGGCCGATTCCATACAGATAATTGATATAATCGAACATGGAATATCCTTTCAAAAGGGTTTACATAATAGATACAAAGTTCATACGTAATATAGTGGGACATGATTGAACTTTAATCCTTTGTGTGTCCTGATCTTATCCGGGTGCATGATCGTGAACTTATCCGGTTATCGGGTTGAGCACGTGATGGTGAACTTCACGTTGTGCTAATCCTTGCATTTGACGGAGCATTAATTCCGGTGTTTGACCGGAGCTTACAGGGTAATAATCAGTGAACTTATCATTGCATGTGTTCGGCTGCTTATCCGGGTTTTGGAAGATCTGCGAGGATGCGAAGAGACCCGGACCGGAATTTTGTCAGCTAAAACTGACCCGAATCTCGCGCCAAGTCTCGCGAGCAAAACCGAAATGTACTGTTTTGATCCGGCATTTTCGAATCGCCCGGGTACATATAGAACTACGACCCCAAAATGCATTAGTCACATTCTGAGGTCGCTAATTTTTGTCCCGGTAATTTAACGGATACTGCAGTGTCCCGGGATGGGGGCGAAGAGCAGCAGGATACGTACGCCTTACATCTGTTCCACGCAGGTGATCCCAAGGAGATCCAGTGCTTCGCGAAGTACACGACGTGTGATATCCACCAGGAGGACACGGGCTGCACGTTCCGCAGCATCCTCCACATTGATCCGGTTTACTGTGTAGTAATGGTTGAAGGCCTGTGCAACGGCAATGGCATAGCGTGCAACCACCGAAGGCTCATAACGAAGAGCGGCTTCTTTTACCACATCCGTGAAACGGCTCAGTTCCTTCAGAAGTCCCATGGATGCTTCATCCGTCAGGAAGCTTACATCCACATCTGCTGCGGGATCGAACCCTTCCACCTTCCGCAGGATGCTGGAGCAGCGTGCATAGGTGTACTGAACGTACGGACCGGTCTCACCTTCAAAGTTCAGCAGGTGTTCCCAGCGGAAGGATACGTCCTTGATCCTCTGATTGTAAAGATCGTTGAAGATCACAGCGCCGACACCCACATGCTTTGCTACGGAATCCTTATCCTCCAGATCCGGGTTCTTCTGTTCGATGATCTCACGGATCTTGGAAACAGCCTCCAGCAGGATATCCTCCGCGAAGATAACATTTCCGTCACGGGAGGAGAGCTTCTCACCACCCAGGCTGACAAGACCGTAGGGGATGTGTACCAGGCCGTCCTTTGCCCATTCATTTCCCATAAGCTCGATCACCTTGAAGACCTGCTGGAAATGCAGACGCTGTTCCTGGCCTGTAACATAGAGACATTTATCAAAGTTGTAATTCTCCTTACGATAGAAGATGGCTGCCAGATCACGCGTAGCGTAAATGGAACTGCCGTCATTTTTCAGGATCAGACAGGGAGCCATGTCATACTCGGAGAGATCGACGATCTTCGCACCCTCGCTTTCGGAGAGCAGACCTGCGTCCGTCAGACGACGAACCACGTCGTCCGTTTTGTCGCGGTAGAAGCTTTCGCCGGTATAATGATCGAATTCCATGCCCAGCAGACGGTAGGTCCGCTTGAACTCTTCGAGACTGATCTCCACGAACCACTGCCAGATGGAGAGAGCTTCCTCGTTGCCGCGCTCCATTTCCGCAAACCAGAAACGAGCCTCGTCCTCCAGTGCGGGATCCTTGTCGGCTTCCTGATGGAAGAGGACATAGAGGCGCATCAGCTCTTCGATGCCGGTACTCTTTACGGCTTCTTCGGAGCCCCATTTCTTATAAGCCACGATCAACTTACCGAACTGTGTGCCCCAGTCGCCGAGATGGTTGATCCGCTCCACATGATAGCCGAGCTTACTGTAGATCTTGTAAAGAGAGTTTCCGATGATGGTGGTCCGAAGGTGCCCCACATGGAAATTCTTCGCAACGTTGGGAGAGGAGTAGTCGATGCAGATCGTATGGCCTACGCCTTCTTCGGAGCTGCCCAGCTTCGGATCACGCACCTTCCGGAGCATGGTTCCGGCGAAGACATCCTTACGGATATAGAAGTTTAAGTACGCGCCGACAACACGGAGCTCTTCGATGAATTCCGGAAGACCTGCACTCTCGATGGAATCATGGATCTCCGCTGCGATCATCGGAGGCGCTTTCCGCAGGGTCTTTGCCAGCCGGAAGCAGGGGAAAGCATAGTCACCCATTTCCGGGTTCGGCGGGATCTCGATCAGCTCTGCGATCTCGGCTGCAGTGAGCGAAGGGATCTTGTCGGCGAGGATTGTAACGATCTGTTCTTTCATGGTTTTCTGATGCGGCATATCTCCGATGCTTCGGGAGTTATGCCGGACTCCTTTCTGTATTTACGATTTGTAACTTATTTATCGATCCGTAAGTTTGCATTGCGGATCATCAGCCGGAAGCATTTCCGGTATTATCCGATATTATTAAAATGGAAGCGTAAAGCGTACCGTGGTTCCGTGGTCCTTCGAGCCGGAGAGCTGCATGCGCCCGTCCAGCAGGAAGAGCATCTGTTCCGCCCGGTGCAGATTGCTGTACCAGGGGGAGTTCTGCAGGATATTCTCCGGGAGGCCGACGCCGTTATCACTGAGGAAGACGTCGATCACGGAGCCGCTGATCTGGACACGGAAACGGATCTGATTCGCACTGGAGTGCCGGACGATATTGTCGAAGGCGATCTCCAGAATCCGGAGCAGTGTCAGGGTCCGGACAAAGGGAAGAACCAGTGTCTCGTCCCGCACCTGTACGGAGGATTCCAGCACGTATTCCGGATGCTGATCCCGGAACCGCATGATCCGGGCATCCAGGATGGAGCCAATGGGCTGCTTCTCATCAAATCCCGGTTCGATCTTGGCCAGCTGGGCCTGAAGCGTGGAAATGATGTGGTTGTTCTGGGACTGGAATTCATCCAGCATCAGACGGGCCTGTTCGGGGTCCGTGGACAGAAATTTACGCAGGGTCTCCAGCCGGTGTGACTGGCCGGACAGGGGAAGCCGGATCCTTTTATCCAGAACCGTTGCCAGGTAGGTTTTATCAAATGCGTCCAGCAGCAGGATCTGCTCTCCGTGCTTCGTGATGTCCGAGGCGGGTGCATCCGTCTCGACGAATTCGAAGGTATCATCGGGGTCCTCCTCCGCCCGGAAGGAGGGATCCTTGCCGATACTGACTGCAGCCAGCTTGGCAGAATGCAGCTGATGCAGATAGGTCTCGGTCTCCCGGATCAGTGCTTCCGCTTCGGACTGCTTCTGTTCCAGCTCCTGCTTACGTGTGGTCAGGCTTTCAATCTTCTCATCCAGCTCAGTCTCCTTCTGCATGGTGGCTTCATCGGTGGGGATGGGACTGAACACACTCTTCCGGTGATTCCGGTTGGCCGAGTACAGGCTCTTGGTCCTGATCAGTTCATCCAGCCGGATGTTCAGTTCGAAGAGTTCGGTCTTCACCTCCTGAAGGCTGGACATGGCATCTGCATGTACACAGTTGAAATGTTTCTGGATCTCAGCGGTCGCTTTCAGGATCGTGGAGAGCTGTTCCTTCTTATCCATGGCGCTTCCTTTCTTCCTTTTCCCTGTATGATATAGTCAGACTATCCTTCATCAACCAGGTCGTCCGTGCTTTCCTTTGCGGGGGCTTTCTTCCCTGCGGGTTTTGCCGGACGGCGGATACCGGTATCTTCGAGATCATCTTCCGTGGCAGAGGCCGCGTCGGGATCCGAAGCCTTCCTCGGTGCCTTCTCGCCGGAATCCTCGATGCCGTCATCCTCGTAGGCCGCTTTCTTCTCTGCCTTTCGTTCCGCCTTCGCCGGATCCTCTTCACCGGAATCCTCCAGCTTACGAAGCGCTTCGCGAACCCGCTTCCGCTCCTCTATCTCGGCAACCGCTTCCGGATCCACGGCGGGAACCGGTCCGTCACCGAAGTAGCGGGTGATGTTGACGCGGCGTTTCCTGCGGAAATGTACCACGATGATGGTGGTGAAGCAGAGCAGGATACAGAGCACCAGACTAATGATCAGCATAGGAAGAGAATCCTTCAGGACGGACTTCAGGATATCGGTTTTCTTCGGAGCCTGTTCCGTGCCGGACCCCTTTTCGTATTTCTCCTCCGGCTGCAGGTGGGCGAATTCCTCCGCCATGCTGCTCCGGTTGGAGGTGATGGGTATTTTGGCCAGTTCCTTTCCCTGATAGGAGAGAGTCACCTCTCCGACAGTGGAGCCGGTGCGGCTGGGATAAAATGTGGCTTTCTTTTCGATATCCTCCCCGGAGACCGTGGTTCTGGCGGTCAGGGAGATCGAGGTGTCAACGCTGAATTCCGGAAGGGAATGGGGCAGCCGTGCGTAATAGTTGTCCAGGATCGTGCCCTTCTCTCCGGTATCCTGCGTCAGCTGGAAGCCCTCCATGGGGCGGATCTGGTGGTAGGATTTGAGGCCGAAGTCCAGAAGCGCGGACGCATCCCGGAAACGGTCGTCACTGGTGGGGCACTGGAAGACCACGGATACCAGCCGGCGTCCGTCCTGCTCGGCGAAGGCCACCATGGTATAGCCGGCCTCCTCCGTGTAACCGGTCTTGCCGCCGGTGCAAAGCTCGTAGTACACATCCGTCACATCGTAGAGCAGATAATTGGTGGTCCAGAGCTCCCGTTCCTCAAACAGATTGGTGGCCGGGATCCAGTACACCTCGGTACGGATGATATCCCGGATCCGGGAACGACTGTATGCCTCTCTTGCGATCAGCGCCATATCGTAGGCTGTGGTGTAATGATTGTCGTCCGGGAGTCCGTTGGCATTTGTAAAATGGGTGTCCTTGCAGCCCAGGGCCTCCGCGGTCTTGTTCATTTCCGTGGTAAAGTTCGGAAGGGTGCCGGACACTGCCATGGCAAGCACGTTGGCCGCATCATTTGCGGAAGGAAGCAGCATGGCGTAGAGCAGGTCTTCGACAGACATGACTTCTCCCGGTGTGAGGGCGATGGTGACTGCATCCGGCAGGATGTTGTATAATGCCCCGTCCAGAACGGTTGTTGTATCCGAGGGGGTGAGGTGATCCACCGCCAGGATCGCAGTCAGTAGTTTGGTTGTGCTGGCCGGTGCGGCCTTGCGGTGACAATCCTTCTCGTACAGGATGTCGCCGGTGTCCATGTCCATAACGATGCCGGAGGATCCGGTGATCTCGGGTGCGTCGGAAGGAACGAAACCGGCTCCTCCCTGCCCGGAGCTGTTCCCGGGGATCTCCGCGGGCTCTGCCGCCTGCACCGGAAGAGGCGCAAGGAGCAAAGATATTGTAATCAGTAGCAGTAGTAAACGCTTCACTTTTTTCTCTCCAAAAAAGAATCGGATGTCCGTTCGGACATACCTCCCTACATTTTGCCATAAATATAAGGAAAAGACAAGACTTCACGGGTTGCAATTTTTCGGGGAGTGTCGTATAATCTGCGAGGTGTACGGCGGGGAAAGCCGGAGATATGACGCTCCGGACGGCACCGGCCGGAAGAATTCAGGATGAAAAGCCGGACTGCCGGTTCGGTATATCGGAAAGGATAAGAGAATGCGTCTCAGGAATATTCCGGGATCCCGTGAGGTGATCGCAGAAAATGAATATGTTGTTCACGACGAGCAGAGCCACAAGGGGCATTGGAGGGAGGTCTTCGGAAATGACAACCCGATCCATGTGGAGATTGGTATGGGAAAGGGCAGCTTCCTTCTTGAGATGGCGTGTCTTCATCCGGAGATCAACTACCTGGGGATCGAGAAATACTCCAGCGTGCTGCTTCGTGCCATCGAGAAGCATATGGAGGAGCCGGATCTCACGAATCTTCTGTTTATCCGTATGGATGCGGAGGAGATCGAGGAGGTCTTTGCACCGGGAGAGATCGATTATATCTATCTGAACTTCTCGGATCCCTGGCCGAAGGACCGCCATGCGAAGCGGAGACTGACTTCGGACCGGTTCCTGGCCCGGTATAAGAAGCTTCTGGCTGACGGCGGCGGTGTGACCTTTAAGACGGACAACGTGGATCTTTTTGATTTCTCCGTGGAATCCGCGGAAGCCTCCGGCTGGGAGCAGCTTGCCATCAGCCGTGACCTGCATAACAGTCCCTATGCGGAAGGAAATGTGATGACCGAGTACGAAAGGAAGTTTTCCGGCCTGGGAAATAAAATCTGCATGCTGAAGATCCGTCCGAAATCCGGGCAGGACAGGTAAGATCCGGATTTCAGATGTGAACAAACTGTTAAAATTGTACAATCTCGCGTTCAAAATTGTGCAATCTTCCAAAAAACAAGAATCTGTAAAAAATGGGTTGCAAAACGGAAATTGTTGGAATATAATCAGTTAGTGTTTTGAACGAAACGCAATAAATACGGGCCGCTAGCTCATTTGGTAGAGCACCTGACTCTTAATCAGGGTGTGCGGGGTTCGAGCCCCCGGCGGCCCACTACAGGAGGGCTGAGGACTTAGCTTAGGCTAGGCTTTCGGCTCTTTTTTTGCTTTTTTGCGGAGAGCCCGCAGGATCGGAATGACAGTTGCGGAGAGCCCGCAGGATCGGTTTGATTGTTGCGGAGAACCCGCACGGTTTGACAGCCCGTATCCGGAACAGGCTGTCGGAATGAAAGAAGGGCGTATGGGAGTCTATCAGCAGATCAAGGATAAGTTCATAATGAAGTCCGTTTGGAAAGACTGGGCGGAGTACCGCGGGCAGTTGACAGACCTGATCCTGCGCCGGATACCGACAGAAAAAGAGGCCGGCGTTGCCATCGTCGGAGCCGGAAGATGTAATGATATGGATCTTCGGAGGCTTGCGGCGTCAACCGGCCATGTGTATCTTTTTGATATTGATGGGGATGCGATGCAGGAAGCGGTTCTTTCTTTAGAAGAAGACCTGCAGCAGAAGGTGGTTCCGCGAACCCTGTCCCTGACCGGGATCGAAGAGGCGGAACTGGATGCATTTTGCGAAGATATGCTTTCTTATGTACGAAGTGCCGGACAGAGTCTTACAACGGAAGATTTCCGGTGGGAACTGATCCAAAGACTGGACCGGTTAATGGATAAAAGGATCCGGACGGAAGACGCACTGATAAGAAGCCTGCTTCCGAAAGCGGACGTGGTGGTCTGCTGCGGCGTTCACAGTCAGTTCTTCTCCACGCTTTCCTTTTTTCTCCGGTCGCTGCTTCATAGTCTGAAGGGCGTGCTGCCTGACGCAGCGTTCCTGGAGGAGGAAGTAAACCAGCGGATCCGATGCATGGATGATCAGATGATCCCCGTCATCAACCGGGCGCTGTTCCTTGCATCCGGAAGCGCCGTCATTTTCGGAAATGAGTATATGGAAGATCATCCCGTGGAGGGTGCATACCAGTGTATCCGGGATGTCCGGGAGAGACATGCTCCGGAAGAGATCCACCTTCTCTGGGACTTTAACCGGGAGGAAGGGATCACCTATGATATGCTGATCCAGATCTGTATGAAGGGGTAGAGCCGATACGGATATACGCGACCTTTTCCTGCAACCGCCTGCCACACTTCAGTGTAACCTGCAATCGATACTCGGGTTGTGGAATCCGGAGTTTCGCTGCTCTTTTAATACCGTTCCCTTTGTTCTAAGTACATATTACCATACCAATCCCTGCAAATATTTTGCACAGGGCGTTCATGCACTTGTATTCGAATTGGAACACAGGTATAATGGACATGACAAAGAAGTATTCTACAGAAAGAGGATAAACCAGTGTCCGAACCGAAGATCAATGTGTTAAAAGAGAATATCAACCGTGCCTTTGTCGGGAAGAGCAGCGTGATCGAGAATCTGGTCATCGCACTTTTGTCCGGCGGCCATGTGCTGATCGAGGATGTGCCCGGCGTGGGGAAGACGACTCTGGCCAAGGCTCTGGCGGGATCCGTGACCATGGATTTCGCCCGGGTGCAGTTTACGCCGGATACCCTTCCCTCGGACATTCTGGGAACTACGGTTTTCGACACAAAGTCGGGCAGCTTTCAGCTGATCCGTGGACCGGTCTTCCACCGGTTCCTGCTGGCGGATGAGATCAACCGAACATCTCCGAAGACCCAGTCGGCACTGCTGGAGGCCATGGAGGAGCGCCAGGTGACCATCGACGGCACCCGGTATCCGCTACCGGAGCCCTTCATGGTGGTTGCCACCCAGAACCCGGTGGAGCAGTTGGGAACCTATCCCCTTCCGGAGGCGGAGCTGGATCGTTTCTTTATGAAGCTGTCCATCGGTTATCCGGGGAAGGAGGAGCAGCTCAGGCTGGCGAAGGCGTCCCTGTCCGGGGAATTGCAGAAGGCTCCGGAGGCCGTCATTTCCACGGAGGAGCTTCTGGAAATGATGGAAGCGGTCCGTGAGGTCATCCTGTCGGACGAGCTGCTGGAGTATGCCATCGCCATCACGGAGGCCACCCGGTCGAAGCAGGAGATCCGCTGCGGTCTCAGCCCCCGTGCCATGCTGAGTCTGCTTCAGGCATCCAGGGCGGCGGCCTATGTTCACGGCAGGGACTTTGTGGTTCCCGAGGATATCATAGATATGGCGAAGGTGGTGCTTCCGCACAGGCTGGTGCTGACGACGGAAGCGAAGATAAATCATTTTACCGGATATCAGGTGATCCTGGATATCCTGGGCAGTATCAGACGACCGAAATGAGAGCAGAAAGACGAAAGGGAAAGAACCGCAGGCGATGGCTGCCGCGGATCATTTACATGCTCTTCCTCATTGCAACCATTGTATATGTAAGCAATCGGGGAGGGGCTTTTTCGTATGCTCTTTTTTATGCGACGGTGATCTATCCGCCGCTTGCCTGGCTGCATCTTTTGTATGTCCGGGCGAAGATCCGGGTGAGCCAGGAGCTTCCCTACCGGGAGGTCCGGAAGGGGACGGAGGAGACCTACCGGCTGACCATCGAGAATTCCGGCTGGCTTCCGGTTTCGGGGATCCGGCTCTTTCACAGGACCGGAACGGTGCTCCGGGAGGATATGGCAGGAGAGGTCCTGTCCTTTTTCCCGAAGGAGAAAAAGGTCTTCTCCACCTGGATGTCCTTCTCCTATGCGGGAAGTCATGAGGCGGGGCTGGACCGGATCACCTTCCGGGACGGCTTCGGGCTGATGGAGATCACCATGCGGATCTCGAATCCCCTTCGTCTGCAGGTGCTTCCGCTGGTTACCTCGGTGGCAGCGGAGGATATGGAACGGGCCACCTGGGATCTGACCCACGGCGCACCGGGCCGGCAGAAGGATCAGGAGAATACCCTGGGGGTGGATCTGATGCGTTACAATCCGGGAGACCCGCTGAAGCGGATCCACTGGAAGAATTATGCAAGAAGCGGAGAGCTGATGGTCCGCCTTCCGGAGGAGAAGGAATACCGGATGCTGGTGATCGCGCTTTTTGCATGCCCTTCGGAGGAAGGGGAGGAAGGTCTGATCCAAAGGGACCGGTTCCTGGAGTATGCGGTCTCCGTGGCGGGCATTTTTGCGGAACAGAGGCAGCCGGTGCAGTTCCTCTTCTTTCAGGGAGAGGTGCGGCAGCAGCTGGTGGAGGATCTGGAGGGAATGCAGGAGCTCTGCAGGGCGCTGTCCCGGGAGTTTATCCTGCGGGGAAATCCCTCTGCGGTTGAGGCAAGGCTTACGGAAGCTGCCGGTCAACAGGATGCGCCGGCACTTTATATAAGGGAAGGAGAGAACCGTCTGTGTCCGATGTGATGCGTAAAGTATGGAATTTCATATTGCTATGCATACCGGTCTGGGGGCTTTCCATCCTGGTGATGGAGCTGCTTACGGGAATTCCGGTCCTTTCGCTGGAGCGGTTTTTCTTCCTGTGCTATTTTGCCGCGTTTTTTCTGGCTGCCCTGCTGCTCCGGGCATGGGGGAGAGAGTCCCTTACATGGAAGCTTCTGCCGGCACTCCCCGTGGCTGTCCTGGCGATCTTACGGGACCTGGTGCTTTTTGCAAATGCGGCTGCGGCGCTGCTTCTTTTTGCAGGCTTTCTGATCCTCCGGGAATCTCCCATATGGAAATGGGCTCTTACAGGCGCCACCGTTCTTTTGCTCTGTCTCTGGATCCCGAAGGACGGAATGCCGAAATATGCTGCGGTCTTCCTGATCCTGCTCTGCGGGATCACATTTTCCGAACTCCGGAACAGGCAGTCCATGTACTGGACCATCCTGCTCAGCGTGGTACTGGGGATCACTCTGGCCATACCCTCTTCGGAGGAACCCATGCGCTGGGAAGGACTTCGGAGCGCGTTCTCACGGATCGAGAATTATTTCGTTACAAAGTATAAGGATATCGCATACTTCTTCAGCGGTCTTTTCGATGCGGACGGCACTGCCTACGCCGGCTATTCGGAGGTGGGAAGACTGGGGGGCGGTGTGTCGGATTCGGATTGGGAGGCCATGCTCCTTGATACCAACGGAAAGGACCATCCGGTCTATCTTCGCGGAGCGGAGTTTGCGAAGCTGGGACAGGAGGGCTTCTCGGAACGGGTGACGGATGATCTTCCGGTGAATTCCTGGCTGGCGGAGTATCTGTCCGCGCTGGCGAATTCGGAGATGACGAAGGCGGAGGTGTACTGCTTTTCCCAGCTGGAACAGGCTTCGGCGGAGTACCGGTATATCCGGACCTCGGATCTTCTGATCCCTTCCACGGTGTACCGGGTGGATAAGGGTCTGGAATACGGACTTTCGGAACAGAAGAAGAAGGGCTTTACCTACGACTTTAATTTCATCGCCCTGGATCAGGCAAGTCCTTACTATGTCTCATTTGCCAAAGCGACGGAACAGCAGGATCCGGTCCATGCGTCCTACGAGGATGCGGTGGCTGCGGCGAGGGAATATTACGGGATCCGGCTTTCGGATTACATGTCAGAGGAACAGTATGAGAAATGCCTTGCGGCCTACGACGCCATGGCGGAAGCGCCGGAGTATCTGGATACCTCCATGGGAACGGAACGGATCCGGGAGCTGGCCCGGACGATTACGGAGGGCTGTGAGACGGACCTGGAGAAGGCGGAGCGGATCGAGGCGTATCTTCGTCAGTATAAATATGATACTTCCGTTGATCTTCGGGGAAATGAGAACTATGTGGATGCGTTCCTGTTCGAGGTGGAACGCGGATACTGTGTGCATTTTGCATCAGCCATGGTACTTCTTCTGCGGGAGAGCGGGGTGCCGGCACGCTTTGTGCAGGGCTTCCTGTATCACCCGGATGAGGACGGCGTGATCCTTGAGAAGCATGCCCATGCCTGGGTGGAAGCGTATCTCCCCGGGCTCGGATGGGTCACCTTCGAACCGACCTCGGTGATGCCGGCGGCTTCGGAGACCGGCTGGGGCCGGGAGATCACGGATTCCGGGGCAGGTGCTCCGGGGCAGAGCGGTCAGCCGGAGCCGGTCCAGCCGCCCATAGTAACGCCGCCGGTACCGGTAACGCCGCAGGAAGGCACGGCGGAGGGGAAACGGTCCTTCTGGATGATCCTTCGGACAGTGGGCTTCTATCTGCTGGCGGTGGTAGCATTTGCCGCGCTGCTGCTTACCATCAGCCTGCTGATACGACGGATCCGGTATAAGAAGCTTACCCCCGAGGGCAGGCTGAAGGCGGATGTGAATACGATCTGCAAGAGTCTGGACCGGGAACTGCCGGAGGGTACCACGGCGGAGTCCGTGTTCGAGTATCTTCCTTATGTGAAGAGTGAAGCGACGCGTCAGCGGTTGGAGAGCCTCTTCCGGGCGTATTACCGGGTGCGGTTCCGTGGGGATGCGGCGGATCCCGGACTATCGGAACAGGCGAAGGGGATCATCGCGGATATCCGGAAAGAGAGGCGCAGGAATCAACGCTCTCAGGGCGTCGCGAAGGATCCCATGACGGAGTGATGGGAATCTTCCCCGCTCCACTCGTCAGAATGACATGGGGGACCGGAGCATACGCGTCCCACGACGGGGTGACGGGATTCTTCCCCGCTCTGCTCGTCAGAATGACATGGGGGTGTCATCCTGAACCCCGGAGGGGTGAAGGATTCTGCCTGTTTTATCGTTTGTCCGGTACTAAAAGGATTGAATTCTGAGGCGAAAAAGGATATAATTTTTTCAGTTACATTTTGTGAAAATACCTATATAAAGGGGGAGAACTATGTTAAGATCTGGATTGAAAACGACACTTTTGATTCTTTCTTGTGTTATCGCTGTTTTCGGACTGGTGGCAACGATCATCCAAACGACACAGTCAGCGGGTGCGGGTGTTGCTTACTATTTATTCTGGGGACTTGCACAGACCTGTGCACTTGCAGCAATACCGGGCGGTATCTACTGTATTCTTGTAGGACAGGATATGCATATGCGTCATATCGGCGTTCCGATGCCGCAGTCGATGCCTCGTCCGCAGGGTGGTTATCCCCAGGGCGGTTACCCCCAGGGCGGCTATCCCCAGGGTGGTTATCCCCAGCGGCCGGGAAACTATCGGTAAGCAGAAATCGAAAATATACGGGAACCGGGTATCCGATCGGAAGGGATACCCGGTTTTTTGATGATTTCATATGGATGCCATCCTTTTTCTGTTGCATTTTTCTGCTGTTTATGTTAGTTTTATGTTGGTAAAGGATTGTCTGAGATGTTTGGACAATCACAGGGGCTGGAGTATTAATTCCGTACACAGTTCCAAAGGTTTGAGAGACGGCGAAAGCCGAAAAGGAGGGAACAAAATGAATTGTCCAAATTGTGGAAATCCGCTTCCGGACGGAGCGGCGTTCTGCGGTAATTGCGGAACACAGCTGGGCCAGCAGATGCAGCCGCAGATGCAACAGATGCAGCAGCCGCAGATGCAGTTTCAGCAGCAGGGAATGTATGGCCAGCCGCAGGGAATGCCTCAGGGCCAGTTTATGCAGCAGGGTTATATGGCACCGAGACCGAAGATGGTGCGCGTACCCAAGTATGTTAAGCCGTCGGTTTGCCGGATCGTGGGTGCAGTACTGATCCTGATCGCATCGATCGTACCGATCTGGTTCGGTCAGGGGCAGGGTGGAGCGTATTACGGCGCAGGCTTTTTCACTACAGGCGGAGGAGTTCTTCCTCTCTGGGGAATCCTTCTTATGTTGACGGCTCTTGCATTGCTCTTCTTTGAGATCGATCTTCCGCAGATCCGTAATGTACAGGGTGCGTTCCATGCACTTCCGGGCGCAAGATTCTATCTTCCGGGATTTGCACTGTTCCTGCTTCTGATGGGTACTTTTGCACACGGTCTCGGTACACATGATATCGGCTGGGGCTGGTGGCTCTGCCTGATCGGAATCCTGCTTTGCTGTGTATCACCGGTAGTTGACCTGGTCCAGGGCAACCGGTAAGATAAGGAAGCGATTCATTTTCATATAAGAACGGGGATCCGGTACTGGGTATGTACCGGATCCCCGTTCTTTTTCCGAGAATTCGGTGACAGGCAATGCCCCGGAGAACCGGGTGGCAGGAACGTCCCGGGGAGAAGCGGTGACAGGTAAGGCCCCGGAGAACCCGGTGGCAGGAACGTCCCGGGAAGAAGCTGTGACAGGTAAGACTCCGGAGGAAACCGGTATCAGGTATAGACAGTGAGAGATTTGATCAAACGATACCGATTGCGGAGGAACAGGTTATCAAAACGTTCAATAAATGAACGAATTATCCGGTATCAGGGAAAGCTCCCTCTTTACATCTATCACTAAATCGTGTAAGTTATAATGCATACGGAGGATTTACGGAACCGTGGCAGAACATCCGGTATCGTCCGGACGATAACCCCCGGATCCGTAATGAAAGACTATGAGCAGATTTGATCCGACGGGCGGGGAGAGAAACCCCAACCTTTATGATCGAAGTAAATATGCAGCCGTTCTGGATGCGAATAACGGCCCACCGGCCGGAGGCGCACAGGGAGCGTACCCGGGAGACGGATACGGAGTACCGGGAGCATACCCGGGAAGCACAGCCGGCGGATACGGAGCACCGGAAGCATACCCGGGAAGCACGGCCGGCGGATACGGAGCACCGGGAGCATATCAGGGAAACCCCACCGGCGGTTATGGCGGAGAGTTCCGCCAGGGCATGCCGCAGCAGTATCCCGGAAGTATGAGCCGGGGCATGCCGCCAAGAGACGGATCGCAGCCCATGAGCACCCAGGGCATTTCCACGACGCTTGGTGAAATGGAAATGCTCCGGAAGAAGATCAACGCCCGGAACGTCTGGGCAGTGATCGGAATGGTCGGTGCAATGGTTGCAATGGCCTTCCTGAGGGGGGGGACCGGCAGATATTCGCGCGGTTCGGTTTCCTTCTCACCCATCGTACTGGTCTTTATGATCGGAGGCTTCGTGATGTTCGCATTTGCCCTGAAGGGCGGCGGGAAAGAACGGAGGCGGCTGAAGTACCTGTACAAGGAAACCTTTGTACGGCATATGCTGAACCAGCATTTCCAGGATGTGTATTACAACTGGGAGCAGGGCATGGATCAGATGCTGATCAAGGCCAGCGGTGTCTGCAGACTCGGAAACCGGTATCATACGGAGGATTACCTGAATGCGGTATATCACGGGATCCGGTTCCAGCAGGCGGATGTGACGATACAGTATCACACCAGCAACGGCAAGAACTCACACACCACGACGTATTTCCAGGGACGGATGTTCTGTTTTGAATATCCGGCGAAGCAGAGTCTGGCAGTGCAGGTTTTCACAAAGAATTTTCTCTATGCGGGAGATCCCGGCGGACAGCGCGGGCTCAGCAAGCTGCAGATGGAAAGCGTGGGATTCAACAAAGATTTTACGGTGCGCGCACAGAGCGAGCATGATGCTTTCTATATCCTGACGCCGCAAATGATGGAGCGGCTCGGGGCTTTAAAGAATAAGTACGGAAATGTAACATTGGTATTTGACCGTGGGTACCTGATGGTGGGTCTGAATACAAGGATGGATTCCTTCGACGCAGACCTTAAAAAGCCCATAGATTACCAGAAAGAAGTGGTCCGGATGCGGAACGATGTGGCTGTGATCGAGGAACTGATCCAGCTGCTGAAATGCATCCCGGATTGATGAAAGGAGAATGAACTATGTTATGGATCGTTGGAATCGTAGTAGGATTGTTGGTGATCTGCATTATTGCATGGATCGGAATGGCCAACGGGATCAAGGTGGCAGGGCTGAAATGCAATGAAGCGCTGTCGGGAATCGATATCGCACTTACAAAGCGGTATGATGTCCTTACAAAAATGCTGGACGTGGTAAAGGGCTTCCGTCAGCATGAGATCGAAACCCTGACAAGGATCGTTCAGATGAGAAGCGGCATGTCCATGCCGGAGCGGCAGGATGCCAGCAACCGGATGGATCAGCTGTCCGGACAGATCCGGATCCTGGCCGAGAATTATCCGGAGCTTCGCTCCAGCCAGAATTTTGCCGAGCTGCAGAGAGCCATCATGGATGTGGAAGAGCATCTGCAGGCATCCCGCAGACTGTACAACGCAAATGTGACCGCATACAACACCAAGCTGGTCACCTTCCCCAGCAGCATGGTAGCAAGCAGCATGGGTGCAACACCGCGTCAGTTCTTTGAAGCAGATCCCACAAGACGTATGGATGTGCCGATGAACTTCTGACATACAAAGCAGGAACGATGGTTCCGCGTGGTTTCACGCGGGACCATTTTTCTTTGTCCGAACCCGTCCCGGGGTGCGAAAAGGTCTTTTATTCCGCTTTTATTTCTGTTATACTGTTTCGTGGGGGATTGGGCGTAAAAACCGACCGGTTTGCGAAAAAGGGCTTTCTTAAGAAGATACAGGGAATCTTCGGACTGGTTGTCGCTCTGGTGGTGTTTGTAACACTGTACTGGATGGTGATCTGTCTTGTGATGAAGGATCCTCTGACCCCGGAAGGTATCCGGGATACAATCCTGATCGAGCTGGCGGACATGGTGGAGAGCCGGGACGAGAATACCGGTGACCACGTCCGGAAGACGGCTGCCTATACGCGGATCATCATGGACCGGCTGAAGGCTCTCGGGTATTACACGGATCAGCTGAAGGCGGATATCGATGCCGAGACCACAGGGAAGCTTCGCAGGTCCGACCTGTAAGCACAAAATGAACCATGAGATAAAAACTGAGTAACAGAGGTTTTCAAAGATAACAAGTGATTACGGAGGAGAAGGCAATGGAAACAGCAAAGAAACGTCTGGTAACCCGAAGCGATTTTGATGGTCTGGTATGCGCCATGCTGCTGAGAGAGATCGATCTGATCGGTGACATCAAGTTCGTACATCCGAAGGATGTGCAGGATGGAAAGATCGAGCTTTCAGAGAATGACATTACGACGAATCTTCCCTTTGACAAGAGAGTCGGGATCGCCTTCGATCATCACGAAAGTGAGCTGATCCGGAACAAGAAGGAGGATTACGAGGGCAAGTACATCATTGACGGAGATGCCAAGTCGGCTGCCCGCGTGGTTTATGATTATTACGGCGGAGCCGAGACCTTCAAGAGGGTTTCCGAGGAGATCATGATCGCCGTGGATAAGGGCGACAGTGCGGACTTTACCGAGGAGGAGATCCTGAATCCGAAGGACTGGGTGCTGATGAATTTCCTGATGGATGCCCGCACCGGACTCGGACGTTTCCATGATTTCCGGATCTCCAACTATGACCTGATGATGGAGCTGATCGACTACTGTGTGGATCATGACATCAAGCAGGTTCTGGAGCTGCCGGATGTAAAAGAGCGTGTGGATATGTACTTCGAGCAGCAGGAGAAGTTTATCGCCCAGCTGAAGGAGATCACCACCATCCATGATAAGGTTGCCGTGATCGACCTCCGTGACCAGGAGACGATCTATACCGGAAACCGTTTCATGGTCTATGCGCTGTGGCCGGAGGTTGAGGTCTCCGTTCATGTGGCATGGGGCTTCAAGAAGCAGAATACGGCAGTTATGATCGGACGGTCCATCATCAACCGGAATTCAAATGTGGATATCGGTGAGTTGTGTCTGTCCTACGGCGGCGGCGGACACCGGAAGGCCGGCACCTGCCAGCTGGACAACGACAAGGTGGACGGCGAGCTTCCGAACATCATTGAGAAATTAAACGGACGGTAGGCACCGGGTTACGATTCATTGGGAATATGAAAACGTGTGCATCCGCGTGCTTGCACGCAGGGTTGCACACGTTTTCGTATTTTCTTCAAGTTATATGTACGAGGAGCATTCTATGAAAAAACAGGTATTCAACCCATTTCTCCCTCTGAACGTCTGCATCCCGGACGGAGAACCCCACCTTTTCGACGGCAGGGTGTATCTGTACGGATCCCATGACCATGAGGGCGGCTGGACCTTCTGTATGGAGGATTATGAGGTATGGTCCGCACCGGAGGACGACCTTTCGGACTGGCGCTGCGAAGGGATCACCTATCGTGCATCCCAGGATCCGGCCTATCCGGAGCGGAAATATATGTATGCACCGGATGTGGTGCGGGGAAATGACGGACGATACTATCTCTACTACTGCATGTCCGGTGATTACGGTGTGGGAGGCTATACCCAGCCCATCAGTGTGGCGGTCTGTGACACGCCGGCAGGAAAGTACGAATATCTCGGTCATGTGCAGAATCCGGACGGATCCCTTATGATGAGGTACGTCTGCTTCGATCCTGCGGTGCTGAACGATAACGGCGTGATCCGTCTTTACTACGGAACCCAGTATGGATACGAGGAGAGTAATCCCGGGGAGGAATGGGTGCTTAAAACGGAGCAGGATATGTTCGGCCGCACCAGGGAAGAGATCCTGTCCTATCCGGACTCCATCAACGGTCCGGTAACCCTGGTGCTGGAGGATGACATGCTGACGGTGAAGGAACCTCCGCGGCACGTTATACCCTATAAGGTAAAGGGAACCTCCTTCGAGGAGCATCCCTTCTTTGAAGCTTCCTCCATGCGTAAGGTAGGGGATAAGTATTATTTTGTATATTCCTCCTGGCAGAACCATGAGCTCTGCTATGCGGTCTCCGACTATCCCGACCGGGACTTCACCTTCGGCGGAACCATCGTATCCAACGGGGATGTGGGGATCAACGGACGGAAGAGTGATGACAAGCTGAATATGACCGGAACCACCCACGGAAGCATTATCGAAGTGAAGGGACAGTGGTATGTGTTCTATCACCGGCTGACCCATAAGTCCGACTACAGCCGCCAGGCCTGTGCGGAGAAGATTACCATCGAACCGGACGGAAGCATCCGGCAGGTGGAGATCACCAGCTGCGGCCTGAATGACGGACCGCTCCGGGGCGAAGGCACCTATCCTGCGGGGATTTGCTGCAACCTGACCAACGGACGGATGCCCCACGGCTGCAACAGCGTATACCCGATCGCATTTCCGAATATAACGAATCTGGGGGAAGAGCGTTTCATCGGGGAGATCGAGGACGGAACCCTGATCGGATATAAATACTTCGACTGTCAGGGCCTCAGTGCCATCGGAGTTACGGCACGGTACGAGACGCCGGAGAATCTGGTGGTCTTCGACGGACCCGCCAGGATCGATGAGCGGAGTGCCGAGGAACTGGAGAAGTTCACCGCACCTGCGGCGGAAGCGGATGCATCCGGAGAGGAGGATGCGGAAGGGTGGATCGACATTTCCACATCCATGGATGGTCCTGTGATCTGCAGGATCGGTATCCACGGGAATCCGAACCCTCTTGGCTGGGCGGAGTGCTTCGGCCTTTTGGAGGAGGGCGCCCTTCCCGACGGGGTACATGCCTTTTTCCTTCGCTATCACGGGAAACGTAAGATCCAGCTGAAGGAACTTCATTTTAAAGGAAACGAATAATCCTGACACAGTTTTCCTTCGTTGCTGTGTAAAATGCGGTTGAAAAACGTGGGTAAAGGTGTTAGTATCTAAAATGGGGTGGGAGCTTTTGTTTTTTTGGGGTAAAAACGGATGCTTACAATAAGGCAAAAAGGATGGAGAAGTTTTGGGTTACTGAATCCGGAAGCATACAGGGATGATGCTTCCCATTATTAACGTGCGTAAAGAAAGAACGGATCATAAGGTCCGCTTCTTTCTTTTTGTTTTATTGAGATATAGTACATAAATGAAAACAGGTGGAAAGGTGGCATAGTATGAGCGAAGAAGCAGGAGTTGTTGAAAGATACCTTCCGTTGGGAAGCATCGTGGTTGTGAATGGAAATGTAAAAAAACTGATGATCACTGCCAGAGGTATAGTGTCCGGCCAGGGAGAAGGAAGAAAGCTGTTTGATTATGGCGCTGCGCTGTATCCGGAAGGGGTTCTGGATGACAAGATGATCTTCTTCAACCATAAGGATATCTACAGGATCGTCTTTGAGGGTTACACCGATGCGGACGATGATATCATGAACGATAATATTAAAAAATGGGTTAAGTCTGTAAAAGAGAGAGAAAAGAATGGCAACGAAAGCTGAATTAATATCAGAAAGAGATTCCAAGCAGTCCCAGATCGATTCGTATAACGCCGAGCTGGCTGTTCTTCGTGAGAAATATTCCCGGTTGCAGATCGCTTACAACCGTTTGCATGCGATCCTGGGAGAGCATTTCGAATCCTATCCGGACAGTACCGTGGTACTGGATCCGTATGTTTATGATGAATCCTGGATGGGAGATACGAAGAACGATTTTTACTATAACATTTACGATATTTACATGAACAGCAATGCGAAGATGGCAAATGATATGCTGGATGCGCGGGACTGGATCGCTTACGAACAGGGGCAGGTGGACGACGAGATCGATTCCATCAACTGGAAGAAATGGCGTCTGGAGGATCAGGTGGACAGCCTGAACCGCAAGATAGCGAACGCGAAGGACTAAGGGAGAACTCGTATGGGCGAGATTAAATTTACAAAAGACCAGTATGACCAGAAGTGTAATTATCTGAATTACATGAGCGGATATATCAACGTGGATGACAGCCAGACGGTTGAGGTGGGCAAAAATGTATCCCAGACGGTAACGGACTTCATCAACATTTATGAAGAGTTGAAGGGTCTGGTCCGGGATTATACCGGAGCCCTCAGTATCACCGTAAGTACCATGCGGAATGCGGGAGACGCCATCTATAACACGGATTCGAATGCTTCCAACGCCATGGGAGATTAGTGTGGCGTTCAACCGGCAGGGGTGTGATTTACCTTTGTCCGGTACATTTTCTGGCGGAATCGTGATTGAGGAGAACAAATGTCATGTCTTACAATATTGATCGATATGATCTGAATACGATGAGCGGGCTTGCCATGTCGAATACGTATTCCTGGAATACGAATCTCACAAATGTCCTGGACAGTTTTAACCGTCTGATCGAGGATGAGGGATTTACCGGGAACGGAGCGGATGCAATCAAGGCTTATGTGCAGTATGTCCATGTATTTGCAATCGAATCCATTAATCTGGCATTGTCCGAATTTATGGGGAAGATCGTCACCTATGCGGAGGGCTTCTCCGATTATGATGCGGATGACGAGGCAAAGCTGAACGAGGACACCTTTACCTGGGTCACGAATAAACTGGACGAGATCTCGCTTCACATCCGGAATACGACGCCGGAGGGGCAGCGCTGGATCGATTATGTTTCGGATATCGTTCCGGATCACAATCTGGAGAGCGCGGATTCCTATGCAGAGCCTATGGAGACGGAGTCGAAAACGATAAAAACACTCCGCGACAATATAGGTGAATATGACGCCTCATTTTCCGGAGATACCCTGGCAAATGTGAAGGCGCTGATCGCTGATGCAAGAAAGCTGATCGATAAGGTAAACTCGGATGGCGTTGTGTCCATCAATACAGAATATATTGCGTCCTTCTTCACGGAGGACTCGCTGAAGGATATGCTGGACCATATCAACTCCGCCATGGACTATTGCCAGAGGAACCAGGATAAGATATCCCAGGGAGCCGAATATCTGGCAAAGGTTTTTGATGACCGACAGAGAAGGGCAGAGGAGCAGGCGCGCCAGGCACGGATTGAGAAGGGTATCATCCTGATAGGCGGAGCCATTATCGGAACCGTAATGACCGTGGTCACCTGCGGAGCAGCAGCCCCCGGCGTGGCAACCTACATCACGGTAGGTCTGGGTACGCTGATCGTTGTGAATAATGTGGCTGACTTTGCGGAAGGCGCTCAGGATATCTATCTTGCCCTTAATAATGATTTTGAGACCCAGTCCCTTAACGTTATGAGGGATGTGGCATTCGAAGGAAATGCGGATGCTTATGAAGTATATAAGCTTATCCTGAGTGGTTCCCAGGCGACTGTGGGATCCGTATCCGCTATCCAGACTGCAGGATCAAACGCACTTGCAAACGGAACCAGTGTTGAGCTTGCGAAGCTGGGTGCCGCCGGTGAGGAGGTCTTCAAGACCTACGGCGGGATCGCGGTGGATGCGGCTTCGGAGAAAGCTGCCGAATACATGGCGGGGGATGATGAACTGCTGAAGTTTATTCTTAACCAGACCTTCAGCATCGCCGGAAATCAGGCTCTGGAGCATGGCGTGGCTCCTTCGGTCGGTAAGGGCGTGGAGAACTTTGCAGGAAAGCATTTCGGAGACAAGATGTCACCCGGTACGCCGACCGCAACCACGGGAATCGATCTTTCGGATGCGGATGCTCCGAAACTGGATACGGACATCAAGATGGACGTGACTGCTCCGGATGTGGATCAGATCAAGATTCCGGATGCACCGGATGTGGATACAAATATTAAGGCGGATGTGGACACGAAAACTCCGGATACTGACGGCATCAAGGTTTCGGGTACACCGACAGAACTGGATACGAAGGTAGAGGTTCCGGAAGATGTGGCGGCAGGGGCTGCTGCAGTGGAAGTGACAAAAACAGAGGTCTTCACTTCGAAGGAAGTCAGGGATCTGGCAAAGAAAGCGATTCACGGACCAGCGAAGAGCGATATGGTCTTCCTCGGAAAGCATAATGACGGAACCGGAGCGAAGCCCTACGATGAACTGGCAAAGGAATACGGAGCACAGTATTTTGAACTGGATTCCTGGGATGAGCTGGATAAAACACATTCCGGAGATGAAATGTGGCGGATCAACGAGCAGTATCTGATCGAGCAGGTAAGTTCCGGAAGAGATATCTATCTTACTTCGGATCCTGAGATATGGGGCGAGACAGATACCGGCTTCGGCAGGGAGGTACGCTTCCTGAAGGAGAATGGTTTTACATTTGAACAAGACGGAGATATGTGGTATGCAGTCCCACACTGAGTATTATGATACGTTCGTGGGTTTCTTCCGGAACGCTTTTGAGGAGGTTTTCGGGGAGGAGATCAGCGAGATCGAAGTGAAAAAGGAATATGAGAAAAGCGGATATTTCCGGATCGTGTACCGTTACATACCGGAGAATTATACGCTTAAGGTGGATTGCCACAGGAAGCTCTATGATATCTTTATCACCGACGATGAAGGGGCCATGACGAATCTTTACCGGGTGACGAAGTTTGACAATGATCTGACACAGGAAAAAATCAGGGAAGCGGTCCGAAAGGTGAAGGATATCGTGGAAAGTGAGGACATGGTTCTTTACATTTACAGGGACAATAAGGTTTACAGGAAGACAAAGGACGGAGTTGTCCGTCGGGTAAAAAAATGATGGAGGAAATGTTCGGTGGAAAATAACGGAATTTCCGAAAAATATTTACAATACAGAATGAACGTGCTGAATTACACGCATGAGGATATGAATCTGAAGCTTTCTTCGAATGATCAGGTGTATATTGCCTGCTTCGATATTCCGACAGAAAGCATCATAGCAGGAAATCAGGTGAAGACGCTGGCGCTGGTATTCGGATTGAATACCCATATCTATTTTCCGGACGGAAGCGCAGCCACCGGTCTGGAGGAGGATCCGGAGGTCATGAAGGCCATGCAGTCGCTTCTTATCAGCGCCCACCAGGTGCTTCCGGTGATGACGCTGACACAGAATTATGATTACTATGACAGCGATAATATCCGGGTGTATTTCAGGACCGGAGCCGGCGTGTATTATAAAGAACTGACCGGCGTAACGAAGCAGGACCGGTTTATCCGGATGCTGCTGGACGGTGTAACGCAGGCGATCGCGCGGAGCATGGTCGGGAAATAATCCCGGTCAAAGGTTGGTCGGATATATGGTCCGAAACACATGGATTGCAGGATTATAAGCATCGCCGGAATTACACCTATATCATGAACTTTAAGCTGAATATAGCTTAAAATAATAAATTATATTTTCTTTAAGGAGGTTACAACAATGGCAAATCAGATCCGTATATCACCGTCTGAAATGAGATCAAGAGCAAGCTCTTACAGAGCAGAGGGTGAGAATCTGGAAGCAATCATCAGCAAAATGGACACACTTCTTCAGACCCTTCAGG
>JAFRWY010000113.1 GCA_017437905.1 Eubacterium sp. | reverse complement strand
TGCGAAGCAGCGTAGCAATCCGATCTCATCCGGATAGATATGTACGCATGCATGCGTGCGACAGGAAGCTCGAGGGTTGGCAGGATTGCGGGAGCTGCGAAGCAGCGTAGCAATCCGGTTTCGTCCGCAGATATACCCTGGATACATCCATAGACAGATTGGTAACAGTGAAAGGATTCTTCGTCACTTCGCTCCTCGGAATGACAGGTGCACTGTCATCCTGCGCCGGAAGCTGAATAAATAAGCGAAGAATCTCTCCGGAAAGGAAAATACATGACAACTCAGAACACTATCCGTGTCAACGCCCTTCCCGCCCCGACCTGGCGGTGGCTCAGGCTCAATGACACGGCCATCGCTCTTCCCGAAGAGGTGTCGGAAGCACTGGTGGAGGCAACTCTGCCGGAGATGGAAGAACCGGCATTTACGGAAGAGGAATACAGCAGGCTTACCGGGCTCGAAACGGGCATGGGAGCGGAATTTCAGCAATATACGGCGTCGGCACCGGTGGATATCTTCCGCTGGAAGGCGGCCGCCGGTGTAAAGATCGAAGAACCCCTGGTGGCCAGAGTATTCGCCACGGAAGGGGAGAGTACCGTGAACCGCTTCTTCTTCTCCGCAGAGGAGGGGAGCGAGATGACCATCGTGATGGACCTTACGAAGGAAACACCTCCGGATGGCATGGACACGGTATCCTATGGTGCAAATGCAACGGATCCGGCCGCAGAAGCAGATACGGCATCGGCACCGCTTTCCGTAACGACGGATACCCGGATCTATGTGCATAAGAATGCGAAGGTGCGTCTCATACAGGTCTCCCGTACGGCAGAGGCCATGGCGTCCTATGTGGATGTGGGTGCCTACGTGGAAGAGAAAGGAAGTCTGGATATCCTGCAGCTGACGCTGGGAGGCCGGTCCACCTTCTTCGGGATCGCGGTCGATCTGGCGGGCACAGAGTCACATTTGAATATCGAAACCGGATTTCAGGCCGGTGAGGGCCAGCATGTGGATATAAACTACGTTGCGCGGCATCACGGCGTGAAGACCGACTCCAATATGAATGTCAGGGGCGTCCTCTGGAAGGGAGCTTCCAAGACCTGGCGTGCCACCGTGGATTTCCTCCGGGGCTGCAAGGGCGCAAGGGGAGCCGAGCGGGAGGATGTACTCCTGCTGGATGAGGATGTGGTGAATAAGACCATTCCGCTGATCCTCTGTCAGGAGGAGGATGTGGAAGGGGAGCATGGCGCAACCATCGGCGATCTGTCGGATGATGTGCTGCTGTATTTCCGCTCCCGGGGCATCGATGATGCGACCGCATATCAGCTGATGGCGAAGGGACGTTTGATCGGTTGTGTCCGGCAGATCCCGGATGCGGCACTCAGGGCAGAGCTTCTGCAGGAACTGGGGGAGGAAGTCGAAGCCGCTGATGAGGAGTGACAGAACACTCAGTATTACCGAATGAGGAACATGAACATGAACAAGAGTATCGAAGATATCCGCCGGGATTTTCCTTTTTTTTCGGGGACGGACCTGGCATATCTGGATAATTCCGCCACATCCCAGCGGCCCCGGGCCGTGATCGAGGCGGTGGAGACATATTATTATCATAAGAACGCAAATCCCTTCCGCGGGCTGTACGAGCTGTCGGTGGAGGCCACCGAGGCTTACGAGGCAGCGAGGGAACGGGTGGCACGGTTCATCAACGCGAAGGATGCATGCGAGATCATTTTCACGAGAAATGCATCCGAAAGCCTGAATCTCGTGGCTTACAGCCTGGGGGCCCTGGTGCTTACTCCCGGGGATGAGATCATCTGCAGCGTGGTGGAGCATCACAGCAATCTGCTTCCCTGGCAGCATGCGGCAAAACGTGCAGGTGCCACGGTGAAATATATGACACCGGAAGCGGACGGCAGCTTCTCCGTGGAAAAACTGAATGAATTACTGACGGAAAAGACGAAGATCGTGGCTCTTACAGCCATGTCAAATGTCTTCGGCCAGATTTCGGACATAAAGACCCTGGCGGCAGCGGCCCACGGTGTGGGAGCATATTTTGTGGCGGACGGCGCACAGAGCGTACCCCACGGGAAGACGGATGTGCAGGATCTGGATGTGGATTTCCTGGCATTTTCCGGTCATAAGATGCTGGCCCCCATGGGGATCGGAGTCCTGTACGGAAGAGAGAAGCTTCTGGACCGGATGCCTCCCTTCCTGACCGGCGGAGAGATGATCGAAACTGTGTCCCTGGAGGAGGTTACCTATGCCGAGCTTCCCCACAAGTTTGAAGCAGGAACGGTCAATGCCGGAGGAGCGGTGGGACTGGCGGCTGCCATCGATTACATTGAAGAGATCGGGATCGACCGGATCGTGCAGCGGGAGGCGGAGCTGTCACGGCTGGCATACGGGCTGATCCGGGAGATTCCTCATATTCAGCTGCTGGGGGCGGAGAACCCCGAGGGACATCATGGTATCTTCACCTTCCGGGTGGAGGGAGTACATCCCCACGACGTGGCGGAGATCATGGCACAGCAGGGCGTGGCGGTCCGGGCGGGACACCACTGCGCGGAGCCACTGCATCAGTATCTGCAGATTCCGTCCACTACCCGCGCCAGCCTGATGTTTTACAATACGGAAGAAGAAATTGAGAAGCTGGCTTCGGCCATGCGGAATATACGCCCCTTCATGGGCTACGATGACTGATCCGATCCATCGTCTTTGGGCGGGGTGCAGGCACCGTATCCATATGGCGGAATTAAAATGAATTTCACTGATACATACAGAAAGGAACCAACATGCAGAACCGCACATTTTACAACGAGATCCTGACGGAGCATAATCTCCATCCGGTGCATAAGGCACCTCTGATCGATCCCACCGTGTCCCTTCGGGGAGTGAATCCCTCCTGCGGGGACGACGTGACACTCCAGCTGAAGGTGAGCGATGAGGGAGTGATCGAGGACGGAGCCTTCGTGGGAGACGGGTGCGCCATATCCCAGGCCAGTGCGGACATGATGCTGGAACTTGTGATCGGAAGGACCGTGGAGGAAGCCCTGTCCCTGAAGGACACATTTATGAAAATGATCCGCGGTAAGGTAACGGAAGAGGAACTGGAGCTGCTGGAGGAGGCTTCCTCCCTGCAGGATATCTCCCATATGCCGGCCCGTGTGAAATGCGCCGTGCTGGGCTGGCGGACCTTAGGTGAAATGTTTAGAGGAGAAGCGGAAGGGGAAACCGGCGAAGCGGATACCTGATGGTATCCGTCCTACATCAGGGACGTGACAGACGAAAGGAGGGGGGACTTTGGCTACACAGGAGATGATCTTTAATAAGATAGCAGAAGCTCTGCTTATGGATTATACGAGCGTCTACTATGTAAACATCGTTACAAATGAATACTTCTGGTATTCTGTGCATCAGGAATTTCACAACCTGAAGATTGAACAGGGCGGGGATGATTTCTTCCGGAATATCATCCGTGATGCAAAGCAGGTCGTCTATCCGGATGATATGCATATCTTCTGCGAGGACATCCAGAAGGATAAGCTGCTTGCCGCCTTCCAAAAGGGAATGATGCAGAATATCGAATACCGGCTCGTGATCGACGGGAAGCCGGTATGGCACCGTCTGCGCATGATCCGCGGTCTTGATAATGAAAAGGAAGACGATTACATCGTTCTCGGTGTGGAGAACTTTGATAAGGAGCATAAAGCCAAGGAGGCGGCCAAGCGGGCGAGTCTGGAACGGGAGATCTACAACCAGATCGCGGAAAGCCTGGCGGAGCATTATGATACCCTGTACTATGTGGATGTGGAGACGGGACATTATTTTGAGATCTCTTCCACAAATGCATATCAGGATCTGCATATCCCCACGGTCGGAGAGGATTTCTTCGCGGAGAGCAGGAGAAATATCCGCAGATGCATCCATCCGGAGGATCAGGATGCACTCTCCAGGATGTTGTTCCGGGATGTGATGGTAAGGAATCTGGAGAACCGGAGCATATTTACCACCTCTTATCGTCTGATCATGGGAGGACAGGTGAATTATGTCCGTCTGTCCGAGATCTGGGCGAAGGACGGAAAGCATATGATCGTTGCGCTGGAGAATATCAACGACGAGGTCCTGGCACAGCGCGCGCTGACGGAGAGTCAGAAGAAGAGCGTCACCTACGGACAGATCGCGGATATGCTGGCGTCCCATTTTGATGTCATTTATTACGTGGATTCCTCCAACGGAAGCTATCTGGTATTTACCGAGAATTCGATCTTCGGTGAGGAGGGGATTCGGGAGGAAGGCGTGAACTTCTTCGCTGATGCGGTATATAATGCGGAAAATGTCATCTACCCGGAGGATCGGGAGCGGATCCTTACGCTTCTCGGAAAGGATTATCTGATCTCCGCGCTGGAGACCCGGAAACAGATGATCGCCGATTACCGCATGGTGATCGACGGGAAGATCCACTATACCCGGATGACCACCATCTGGGCAGCAGACAGAGTACACTTCATCATTTGCGTGGAGAACCGGGATGAGGATGTCCAGAAGGAGAAGGAGCATCTGCAGGCCCTGAAGATGGCAAATGAGATGGCCCGTCGTGACGAACTTACCGGAACCCGGAACAAGAATGCCTACCATGAGGCGGAGGCGGAGCTGCAGGAGGAGATCGATGCCCATGAGGCAGATTCCTTCGCAGTCGTGCTCTGCGATATTAATGACCTGAAGATGATCAACGACACCCAGGGACATAAGGCAGGAGATTCCTTTATCCGGCGGTCCTGCAAGATGATCTGCACTATCTTCGCGCACAGCCCGGTGTTCCGGATCGGCGGAGATGAATTTGTTGTGATCCTGAAGGGAGATGATTTCACTCACCGGGAAGAACTGCTTTCGGAACTGAAGCGACGGATCGAAAACAACCTGAACACGGGAGAAGGTCCGGTGGTAGCCTCGGGTATGGCGGAATACCAGTCCCTGGAGGACCGGTCTGTGGAGGATGTGTTTGACCGGGCGGATTCCCGGATGTATGAGGAGAAGAACCGGCTGAAGAAGATGAAACTTCTGCAGGAGAGTTACTCCATGAAGAAAGAGAATGTGACGCAGATCCCGCCGGAGAGAAGACTTATGCTGGATTCACTGTATGCGGCATTCTCCCTTGTTTCGGAGGGGACCTATGTTTACCTCTGTGATATGAAATATGATTTTTCCAGATGGTCTGCGGCGGCGGTGGATGCCTTTGGACTTCCCTCGGAATATATGTACGGCGCGGGAGATCTCTGGGAGGAACGGATCCATCCGGAGGACCGGGAGGTCTACAGGAAGGGTATCGATGATATCTTTATGGGAAATGCTGCCGGACATGATATGCAGTATCGGGCCCGGAGGACGGACGGCAGCTATGATGTATGCACCTGTCGTGGCGTAGTGGTCCGCGACCCGAACGGGGACCCGGATTACTTTGCCGGAACCATCCGGAATCACGGGATCCAGGGACATGTGGATACGCTGACCGGTCTTCGGAACCAGTACGGATTCTTCGAGGATCTGGATATGAATCTCCATAAGGGTACGGAAATGATCGTCAGCATCGTGGGGATCAGCAAGTTCTCGGAGATCAACGAGGTCTATGGATATCATTTCGGAAACCGTGTGCTTCAGCTCTTTGCCCGGAAGCTTTATGATTTTGTGGGAAATACCGGGCATGTATACCGGATCGACGGGACGAAGTTCGCGGTCATCAGTCACTCCATGACGGTACAGGGCGTCAGCAACGGGTATAAACGGTTCCGGGATTTCTTCCGCTCGGATTTCGAGGTGGAAGGCAGACGGATCCTGCTGGATCTGAACTGCGGTATGTTGTCGCTCATTCATGCCAATATCGATTCACAGACGGTATATGCCTGCCTGAATTTTGCATACGGAGAATCGAAACTGAAGAAACAGGGAGATCTGGTGGAGTTCCACAACGATCTTTCGGACGGAAGCCGCCAGCGGGTGGAGCAGCTCCATGCCATCCGGGCCTCCATCATGCACGGTTACAAAGGATTCTTCCTGCTGTACCAGCCGGTGGTGGATGCGGATACCGAGGAACTGATCGGTGCGGAGGCACTGCTTCGCTGGAGAAGCAGGGAATACGGCGTGGTACCGCCGGACCAGTTCATACCCCTTCTGGAATCGGATCCGCTGTTCCCCGAACTGGGCGAGTGGATCCTCCGGGAAGCGCTGAAGACGGCGAAGAAGGTTCTGAAGAGGAATCCGGAATTCATGATCAATGTCAATCTCTCCTATACGCAGCTGGAGAAGCCGGACTTCGTGGATCTGGTGCTTCGTGCACTTGATGAGGTGGGCTACCCGCCGGAGCATCTCTGTCTGGAGGTGACCGAACGGTGCCGTCTGCTGGATATGGATCTTCTGAAAAATGTCATTTCCAGTCTGAAGAGTCATGGCGTGGTCATTGCACTGGACGATTTCGGAACCGGATTCTCCTCCATCGGACTGGTGAAGGAACTGCCCTTCGATATCATCAAGATCGACCGGAGCTTCGTACAGCGGATCGAAGAGGATCCGATGGAGCGGAAGCTGATGGAGCATTTCTCCAGCCTGGCATCGATCTTCGGTGCAAAGGTATGCGTGGAAGGGATCGAGACCGAGGGCATGCGGGATATCCTGCAGCATTTCAGTGTAAAGAGCCTCCAGGGATATTACTATGCAAGACCCCTTCAGGTGGAAGATTTCCTGAAATGGGAGCGAAAACATACGGAATAAGTATCCGCGGGATGCCTGTGCAGCATGCGCGGTACATAGTCGCCGGAGCGGCGTAAATAAAGAAGGAAGGTACATTTGCCCATGGATATACGGCATTTGTACCTTCCTTCTTTTTATGTATGGCTCGTTCCCTGCCCGCCTTTTTTTATTCAGATGGGAGCAGCGTAATTGTCGCTGATGGTATGGAACTGCTTATATTCGTTGACTCTCGTCTGGATCCTTTCTCTCGGATCCAGCAGATCGCTCAGGGATGCATCATGGTTCAGGTGATCGATGATGATGGCGATGTATTTGCTGAGATCTGCGGATTCGTACCAGGGACGCGTGAACAGCTCCGGCTTCTGATAGGTCACATTTGTGGTGATGATCTTCTCAATCACACCCTTCTCAAAAGCCTCGTCGAAGACATCCAGCCCTGCGGTGAAGAGGCCGAAGGTGGAGAGACAGAAGACACGCTTTGCTTGCAGACCCTTCAGCTTCTGGGCAACGTCCAACATACTCTCGCCCGATGCGATCATGTCGTCGATGATGATCACGTCCTTGCCTGCCACGTTGTCACCCAGGAATTCGTGCTTCACGATGGGGTTCTTACCGTTGACGATCTTGGAATAATCCCGGCGTTTGTAGAACATACCCACATCAACACCGAAATGGTTCGCAAAATAGATCGCCCGGTGCATGGCTCCCTCATCCGGGGAGATGACCATCAGGTGGTCCTTGTCGATGGTGAGATCCGGTGTGGATTTCAGCAGGGACTTGATGAACTGATAGGTGGGCATGATATTCTCGAAGCCGCTGACCGGGATCGCGTTCTGTACCCGGGGATCATGGGCATCGAAAGTGATGATATTCGTAACGCCGTATCTTACCAGCTCCTGCAGGGCCAGTGCGCAGTCCAGGGACTCGCGGTTGGTCCGCTTATGCTGACGAGATTCATACAGGAAGGGCATGATGATGTTGATGCGGTTGGCCTTGCCGGCAGCCGCAGAGATCACACGCTTCAGATCCTGATAATGATCATCCGGGGACATGGGCACCATGCGCCCGCCCAGATTGTATTCGATGCTGTAATTTCCCACATCCACCAGGATGTAAAGGTCGGTACCGCGCACGGATTCCTTGATCATGCCTTTCGCCTCACCGGAGGCAAACCGAGGGCATTCGGACTTTACGATATAGGTGTCCCGCTCATATCCGGTGAAATGCAGGTCCATGTTCTCCGGCTTGGAGCGCTCGTGTCTCCATTTTATCAGATAGTTGTCGACCTTCTTGCCGAGTTCCTCACAGCTCTTCATCGGGATGATCCCGAGACGTCCGACAGGTACGGTGATCAGTTTGCTTGAATCAGGCATATTGTGTTCCTCCGTGGGTGATCTTTATATGTGAATTTACTGGGTTCCCTTCTTCAGGTTGTCCGCCTTCCGCTTCGAGCGGATGTTGTCGCCGTAGAAATGGCAGATCTCATAACGATCCACGATCCTTGACACGATGCGGTCCTGATAGCGGTCCCGCATCTGCCGGAGCGACAGATTTGTGGAAATGATGGTGGACTTGCCGGAGATCATCCTGCGGTTGATGACCTCGAAAAGCTGGGAGAGCGTGAAGGTGTTGGTAAGTTCCGTCCCCAGATCGTCCAGCACCAGAAGATCGGCCTTGTAGACCAGCTCGTATACGGGCTTCAGCCGTTCTTTGGTATCCGGCTCCACATACATGAGGTAGGCGGAGAGGATGTCATTGAACAGCTCATTTGCGGTGACATAGAGTACCGAATGACCGGTATCCATCAGCTGCTTGGCTATACAGTTTGAGAGAAATGTCTTCCCGATCCCGGCACCGCCGTAAAAGAGGAAGCTTTTCCCTTCGGGAGAAAAGGTGGTGGCAAAATCCTTCGCCTGCCGGTAGAAGTCACGGACGTTCTCCCGGGGAGATACATTTCCGTCCACAGGCTGGTCGCTGTACTGATCGAAGGAGAAGGTATCGAAATTCTCCTTTTCGAGAACATCTCCCAGGGATGACTGCCGGTACAGAAGTTTCAGCATATGCTTCTGATAGCAGCTGCAGCGTTGTCCGTCCACGATCCCCTCATCCTTGCAGAGAGGGCAGTCATAGGTAAGCTCCAGATCAGTCTCCGGAATACGGTTCTCCAGGAGGAGAGCGGAACGCTTCTCCTGCAGCGGACGGATCCGGACCAGACGCTCCTGCTTCACCTTTGCCGCGGCATCCGGTGAGAGAGTGAGGATCCTGCGGAGCGAGGACGCATTTTCGTGGGTCAGTTCCCTGTCCAGGCTTGCCAGTTCCGGAAGCTGCTGATAGATCCTCTGCCTTCTTTCCGCAAGCTCACGCTGATGCATGGCGCGGATCCGGCTGTAGATATCAGAAATGTCATTTTTTCCGATCGTGAAATAGTCGGTCATGTGTCAGGATTCCTTTGCTTTTTTGATGGACAGCTGCTCGATCAGATCCAGGTCATCCGACAGGGAACCCTGAATGAAATCACTCTGGGGATTCTCCGGTGTCCGGGTCTTCCGGGAGGGTGACTTCCGGTCGAACTGCTCGATATCCTGCGGTGTTTTGTAGCCCTGCTTATGCCAGTCCTCCAGGATGCCCTGGATGTAACTGTAGCTGACGGAACGGGGCTTTCTGCGGAGCGCGGTCTCGCAGGCCAGGATCAGCATCTCTTCGGAGAAGCCGTACCGTGTCTGCCAGTCCTCAAACATCCGCCGCTCATCCTCCGTCGGCATGTAGCGGTCACGGATCCCCAGTGCCCGGAGGATCTGTGTCCCGAAGAAATGACGGGCGGTTGCGGATTTCGCTTCCTCCTTGGTATGGACCCCGTACTCGGCCCAGGTGGTGGCTATTTTCTTATAATAATCCGGTTCGGTCCGTTCCGGATGATCCTCCCGTTCCTGACCGCAGTATTCCAGCAGATATTCACAGACCTCGAAGGGAAGTCCCAGGTCCTTATATACGACCCAAAGTGCGTTGATATCCTTCTGGGACAGCGGACGATCGAAGAAGGCCTCTGCCTGTACGGTGAGATCCTTGAAGTTCTCATCCACCAGCGCTTCGGCCAGCTCCTTGGGAGAGGGCTGTACCCGGGTACGGGTCTTCTTCCCGGCGGATGTGCTCCGTGAGGTTCCCGTTTTGGCACGGGATGTACCTGCGGAGAGGACAGCGTCCGGTGCTTCTTCCTGTGACTCCGGCGTCATGTCCCTGGATGCCGCGATCTCCTCGGCCATGGAGCCGCTGAGCGGTGCGTTCCGGTCCTCCTGCTCCTCACTGCGTACCACCCGGAGATAATCCACGATCCGCGGTGCGTCCGGAGTGATCTCCGGATTCTTCGGCTGGCAGAGTACGATGCCTGCCGGATGCATGCTGTCGTCGTACCGGTACTGGAGGACTCCCTTGGATATCCAGTATTTGATGGCACGCTTCACATCCTTATCCGTACAGTTCAGATGGTCTGCGATCTCCGAAAGAGAGGAGATCTGACGGTTGCTCTGCTGCAGCCGGAGCAGGTACAGATAGATCTTCACGAAGTCTCCGTTGGCTTCCGGCATATAATAATCGATAAATGTATTTGACAGGATGGAGCTGCCTGTGCCCGCATCCGATGATAGTCTGATCGTTCCCATAAGTAGTCCCTCTTCTGCAAGGATATGCTGCAAAATATGACATAAGTTTCGGAGCATTTCCTGAATGCAAACGTATTATAACATAAAGCAACAGAATTGCAACTTCGGGAATACCGCGGGAAGCCTTGTGGATATTGTGGATATTTTAGTTTACAGACTGATTATTCCGCGGAAATGCGTACTTTTTCAGCCTGTGGATTTCGGAGCGGAATCAAAAAGATCCGCGGGAGATATCCACGGATCATTTTGTGGAAACTGTGGATAACTATTTTCGAAGCAGGCTGTCTCCAATGGTATAGATGGGTCCCGAGCCCAGAGTTATCAACAGATCATTGTTTTTACAATGTTCCAGAATATATTTTTCGATCGTGTCAAAATCCCGCAAATACTCGGATTTTGACCCCAGGGCGATCACCCGGTCCACGATATCCTTCGCGGATACGGTGCCGTCATCGGCTTCCCGGTCATCCCGGATATCCGCCACGAGAGAGTGGTCTGCCAGCGCGAGAGCGGCTGCAAATTCATCCAGATGATCCTTGGTACGGGAGTGGGTGTGGGACTGGAATGCAACCCAGAGCTCCCCGCGCTCCTCCGGCTTTCTGTGATCCAGCACCTCTCTGGCTGCCCGGATGGTCACCTCGCATTCCAGCGGGTGATGGCCGTAATCATCGATGATGGTGACGCCCTTGCTGGTGACACCCTTGTATTCGAAACGGCGTTTTGCACTGGGGCAGCTGCGGAGGCCTTCCTGAATGTCGGAAAGTCCGATGCCCAGGGCATCGGCAGCGGCAACCGCCGAGAGGGAGTTCCATACATGATGCTCTCCGGTTACGGACAGCACGATCTCACCCAGTTCTTCTCCGTTCCGGATGAGTGTGTAGCTGGGGTGAACCGCCGCGTCCAGATGTACATTTTCCGCACGGTAATCACAGTCCGCACCCAGACCGAAGGTGACTACACGGATGTCCTTATCCGCAACGGCTTCCCGCACGCGGTCCACGTAGGGCATGTCGCCGTTAACCACCAGAACGCCGCCTTCCTTCACCTTCCGGCCGAATTCGCAGAAGGAGAGGACGATATTCTCCAGATTATGGAAGAAATCCAGATGATCCGCATCGATGTTCAGGATGATGCTCACCCAGGGATTCATTTCATGATAACTGTTGGTATATTCGCAGGCCTCGGCCACGAAGTAGTCCGAATGTCCGATCCGGATATTTCCGCCGATCAGGTCCAGATCACCGCCGATGGTGATGGACGGATCCTTGCCGGCCTTCATCAGGATGTGGGATACCATGGCCGTGGTGGTGGTCTTGCCGTGGGTTCCGGCTACGGCCACACCGTACTTATAGTTGTCCATCAGCTGGCCCAGGAACTGCGCACGGGACAGCACCGGGATATCATGGGACAGTGCGTAGGTGTACTCCGGATTGTCCTTGAAGATGGCGGCCGTATAGACCACGAAGGCGATGTCCGGGTTGTTCTTCATATTCTCTTCGGAATGCTCCGGGTAGACCGGGATCCCCTGCTTCCGCAGATTGTCGCAGTATTTGGAAGGAACCGTGTCCGAACCGGTCACCGTGAAGCCTTCCTCGTGCAGGAGACGTGCCAGACCGCTCATGCTGGTCCCGCCGATCCCGATAAAATGTGCATGACAGGGTTTGCTGAAATCTACTTTGTACATGGTTGTTCCTTCTTTCATGTTATTTATTCCGGTGGGGGAAGCCCCCCCCCGCCTCTCCGGTTGCGGGTGATATGAGTTTTGTCTCAGTGGGGATTCGATTCTCCGGCTGAGATAAACGCTCCGCGTATATGCCGGTTTATATCATAGCACGCATTAGAAAATGAAGCAACCCGAACCGGAAAGCGGCCTGTCTCACCTGATCCGCTGACGGAAATTATTTTGCATCGCCGGGAAGCGGAAAACGAGTAGAAAAATCTTGACATTCATGGTTAAGAATATAAAATAGGATGTAACGATTTGTTTCGGTTATTAAGAAAAAGGGCCGAAAACATTTGCGTGAAACTTTAGTTCTGCACATTATAATCATTTGAATGGAGATGGTCGACATGGGAATTCAGAAGAAAGACATTGACTGGGGCTCAATCGGATTCGGATATATCCAGACCGACAAGAGCTATGTATCGAATTTTAAGGATGGAGCATGGGATAACGGCGTTCTGACGGAGGATCACACCATCACGATGAGTGAGTGTGCCTGCGTTCTCCAGTACGCGCAGACCTGTTTCGAGGGGCTTAAGGCCTACACGACAGAGGATGGCCGGATCGTGACCTTCCGCCCGGACCTGAATGCGGATCGTATGATCAGCACGGCTGAGCGTCTGGAGATGCCGCCGTTCCCGAAGGAGCGCTTTATCGATGCGGTACGTCAGGTAGTTACCGCAAATGAAGCATGGGTTCCGCCGTATGGTTCCGGTGCGACCCTGTACCTCCGTCCGTTCATGTTCGGAATCAATGCGGTTATCGGCGTTAAGCCGGCGGAGGAGTATCAGTTCCGTTGCTTTGCAACACCGGTAGGCCCGTATTTCAAGGGCGGTGCAAAGCCGATCACCATCCGTGTCAGCGACTTTGACCGTGCGGCACCTCACGGAACCGGTCACATCAAGGCCGGACTGAACTATGCCATGAGTCTGCATGCCATCGTAGATGCACATAAGAACGGATTTGACGAGAATGTATATCTGGATCCGGCAAGCCGGACGAAGATCGAGGAGACCGGCGGTGCGAACGTGATCTTCATCAAGGGGAACAAGTTCATCACACCGAAGTCCTCCAGTATCCTTCCTTCCGTAACCCGCCGTTCCCTGGAGGTTGTTGCGAAGGAATATCTTGGCATGGAAGTGGAAGAGAGAGAAGTCTTCCTGGAAGAGGTTCCGTCCTTCGACGAGTGCGGCCTCTGCGGAACCGCAGCGGTTATCTCACCTGTAGGCAAGATCGTGGATCACGGACGCGAGATCTGCTTCCCGGCAGGCATGGAGGAAATGGGCGCGACCACAAAGAAGCTGTACGATACCCTGACCGGTATCCAGATGGGTCGTATCCAGGCACCGGAAGGCTGGATCTACGAGATCGCGTAAGCATGACCCGGTAACGCCGGGACGGGCCTGAAAAAGGGTATAAAACAGGAAGGCACATCTGCCTGTGTAAACACGGCATTTGTGCCTTCCTGTTATTATACCGTACGAGGCTGTTACCTGTCGGTACCTGTACTTCTTTTTTGTACCCGGATCTTACCGGCTAAGGCATTCGGCAGCTACCCGCTGAAGCCCCATATCGTTGGCATAAGCATAGAATACATCCGGATTTTTATCCTTTTTCTTCTTATATGTAGTCAGGATCTTCTGGAAGAGTTCCGGATCGATACTGTTCCTGAGGCGAATGCAGTCTACAACGCTGCGGTCGATGCTGTAGACCGAAACCGGTCCTGCAGGTGTCTCAACCTGTTGTACGTACTCCCGGATGCTGCGCTCGGCAAAATAATGCCGGCGGATGGGGAAGTTCATATGCATCCTGGAACGGTCGGTCCGGGAGGTCGCTACCCGGATATCGGAAGGCTCCTTCTTCAGAAAGCCCAGCAGATAAAGGGCGCTCTCCATGCAGATCACACTGTTGGGGTTGGCCATCTGAAGCTCGAGGTATTTATAATTCTTCGGCTTCGGACGATGATCGGCTTTCCACCAGTAGATTCCATGGGTCACGTGCTCCAGACTTCCGTCGTCCAACAGCTGTCGCAGCTGAAGAGTGGTGATCCCGGCAGACAGTAGTTCGGTCGTTCGAAGGTAGCCGGTGCCTCCCTGAAAGAGGTTTCGGATTTTATCATATGTTTTCTGCAGCATGGGCTCTGTCCTCCGGATAATAATTCTGCGTCTCGAAACTATTTCATGTAATACCGTATCCTATTGTGAAGGTAAAATCAAGCGAATACTTTCTACAAATTGTGAATTTCGTCCGAAAATGACGGATTGACAGTTGCGACGGAGTTGACAAAGCGTCAAACTGTGTGATAAGTAAAATAAAGATAAATAAAGTGAAACGTCTTGACATTCTGACATTCGACATGAATTCAACAGGGAAAGGAGAAGAGGGATGCAGCTTCGATTGGACAAGCTTCTTGCAGATGCAGGCTTCGGTACACGGAGTACCGTGCGGACGATCATCCGTCGGGGCGGAGTTACCGTGGACGGGGCATTGGTCCGTACCCCGGACATGAAGGTTGACATAACATCCTCTGCGGTCCAGGTGGACGGGACACCGGTTTTCTACGAGACGGAGTCCTACTATATATTATACAAACCGGCGGGCATCCTGTCCGCTTCCCGGGACGACCGGGAGAAAACGGTTGTGGAACTGATCCCCGAGCCGAAGCGGAGAGATCTTGTGCCGGTGGGACGTCTGGACCGGGACACCGTGGGACTGCTCATCATAACAAATGACGGAAAACTGAACAACCGCCTGATGGCTCCCGGAAAGCATGTGGAGAAGACCTACCGTACCATAGTGGCGGGAAATCTGCCCGGGGATACGGAAAGCCGTTTCGCAGAAGGCGTGGATATCGGGGATGAGAAGCCGACGGCGCCTGCAAGACTTACGATCCGCCGGATCCTGACGGATGCGGAATATGAGGAGTGCCTGCGGGAACACGGCATTTCCGGAGAATCCTCCCTCAGGGCGGGGGAAGATACAGATACAACCCGGCTCACGGAAGGAGCCGGCGAAGAAGGTAAAACCGCGGATGCCTCCATATTCCGGGATCCTTCCGTCTCCCTCCCTCTGACGGAGGTGGACCTTACCCTCACCGAGGGACGTTATCACCAGGTGAAGCGGATGTTTGAAGCCGTGGGCTGTAAAGTCATCTTTCTGAAGCGGATCGCACTGGGGAAGCTTACCCTGCCGGAAGACATGGTCCCCGGAGAAGTCCGCAAACTGGAGTACGAGGATCTGATCCACCGGCTGGGCATACGATAATCCTTGACAATCCCATTTGTTTATGGTACATTATCACTTGCCGGCCAAAAGCGGCCTTTTTTTGGTGCGCCCGCGTCCGGCAGAGGCATATATTATAGTTGTTCAAAATCTGAAGAAATCGGAGGTGAGGCTCGTGCGCGTAAAGATTACACTTGCTTGTACAGAATGTAAACAGCGTAATTACAATCTGACAAAAGAGAAGAAAAACCACCCGGAACGTATGGAGACAAAGAAGTACTGTCCGTTCTGCAAGGCACACACCATGCACAAGGAAACGAAGTAATAGGGCGAAAGAGATAGGAAGGTGCAGTTATGGCTGAGAATAAAGAAAATACATCTCCTACCCTGAAGAGAAGCTGGTTTCAGGGACTGAAGGTCGAGGCGAAGAAGATCACCTGGCCGGACAAGAAGCGTGTGGCTCGTGAGACCACGGCCGTTTGCATCTCTGCAGTGATTCTCGGAGCAATTACCCTGGGCATCGATTTCCTGATCGAATACGGACTCAGCTATATTTGGTAGGCAGGTGATCGGATGGCAGAGATGAATGAAAACAACATCGAAGAAATGATCGACGAAACAGTCGATACAGCAGTGTCCGATACAACGACCGAAGCTGCCGCTGATGCCGTGGAAGCCATCGGAGACAAGATCGAAGATGCCGTGGAAGAAGCCGCAGAAGAGAAGAAGGACGTAGCTCCGGTATCCTCGAATATCAAGCAGGGCGGTGACAACGAACCGCACTGGTATGTGGTGCATACCTACTCGGGATATGAGAATAAGGTAAAAGCCGATATCGAGAAGACCATCGAGAACCGTCGTCTGCAGGAGCAGATGTTTGAGGTTATGGTACCCGTTCAGGATGTTGTGGAAGTAAAGAACGGTGCCAGAAAGACAGTTCCGAAGAAAATGTTCCCCGGTTATGTGCTTGTACACATGATCAAGAATGATGTCACATGGTATGTGGTAAGAAATACCCGTGGCGTAACAGGCTTTGTAGGCCCCGGATCCGAACCGGTTCCGCTGACCGACGCGGAGATGCGTCTCCTCGGCGTGAAGACGGACGACTTCGTGATCGATGTGGCTGTGGGAGATTCCGTAAAGGTTATCTCCGGCGCCTGGGAGGGAACCGTCGGAACCATCAAGCAGATCAATACGGGCAAGCAGTCCGTTACGATCGACATGGACATTTTCGGACGTTCCACGGATGTGGAGATCGGACTCGGAGATATCCTCAAGTTATAATACGTTATTGTTAATCAGTGGAAGGGGTAAACCCGTTAATACCACATAAGGAGGTACGCTAAAATGGCGAAGAAAGTAACAGGCTACATCAAATTACAGATTCCTGCAGGTAAGGCAACTCCGGCTCCCCCGGTAGGTCCTGCACTGGGTCAGCACGGTGTGAACATTGTCGAGTTCACAAAGCAGTTCAACGCTAGAACTGCTGACAAGGGTGACCTGATCATCCCGGTTGTCATCACCGTGTACGCAGACAGAAGCTTCAGCTTCATCACCAAGACACCGCCGGCAGCGGTTCTGATCAAGAAGGCATGCAAGATCCAGAGCGGATCCGGCGAGCCGAACAAGAAGAAGGTTGCAAAGATCACCCGGGCACAGCTGAAGGAGATCGCTGAAACCAAGATGCCGGACCTGAACGCCGCTTCCGTCGAGGCTGCTATGAGCATGATCGCCGGAACTGCACGTTCCATGGGCGTGGAAGTTGTTGACTAGTCTGAATAAAGAGGTGGAAGGAGCTTTGAGGCTCCGATAATACCACAGGAGGAATAACATGAAAAAAGGAAAAAGATATTTAGAAGTAGCTAAGCTTGTTGAGAAGAGCAAACTGTATGATCTTCCCGAAGCAGTTGCAATCCTGAAGAAGACTGCAAATGCAAAGTTCGATGAGACCGTTGAGGCTCACCTGAAGCTGGGTGTAGACGGACGTCACGCTGACCAGCAGGTCCGTGGTGCGGTAGTACTTCCCCACGGAACCGGCAAGACCGTTAAGGTTCTTGTATTTGCAAAGGGTGAGAAGGTAGATCAGGCACTGGCAGCCGGCGCTGATTATGCAGGCGGCGAGGAGCTGGTACCGAAGATCCAGAACGAGGGCTGGCTGGACTTTGACGTTGTTATCGCAACTCCCGATATGATGGGTGTTGTAGGACGTTTGGGCCGTATCCTCGGACCGAAGGGCCTTATGCCGAACCCGAAGGCCGGAACCGTAACGATGGACGTAGTAAAGGCCATCGAAGAGGTTAAGGCAGGTAAGATCGAGTATCGTCTTGACAAGGCAAATATCATCCACGTTCCGGTAGGAAAGATCTCCTTCTCCGAGGAGCAGATCGTGGACAACTATAAAGCCTTAATGTATGCCGTTGTAAAGGCAAAGCCGTCAGCTGCAAAGGGACAGTACCTGAAGAGCGTAACCATCGCTTCTACCATGGGCCCCGGAATCAAGCTGAACCCGATCCGTTTCACGGAAGGCTAAGCCCCATACAAACATTAAAGAACCCGGTGTTTTCAGCGCTGGGTTCTTTTTTGTCTGCCTCCGTCGTACCGTTCCCGCCCCTGTGTGAAGGGGACCTGACATACGAATGAAAATGTGCTGAAATTACAGATATTTTTCAATCAAAGGTTGATTTTACATGTGTGATTTAGTAGAATATTCATAGATTATTTTGTTCAAAATGGACAAGGAGAAGGGAGCGTTACGAACTATGGAGAAAGAAACAGTTGAGAAGGAACTTATATCCCTCATTGGCGAAGTGATGCCCGAACTAACGGATGTAGATCTGAAGAAGGACTTTGTTTCCGAGTATGGGGTGAACTCCATTTCCATCATCCGTCTTATTGTTGCAGTTGAGGAGAAGTTTGAGATAAGCTTCACGGATTATGAGCTCGCACTGGAGGGGTACCAGTGTTTCGGGGATGTAGCAGCTCTGATCGCAAAGAAATTGGACGATAAGGAATAGGGGGGAGCAAGACATGGAGAACAAGAAGATTCTTGAAATTACAAAACCGATGATCACATCCTGGCAGTGGCATGCAACATTGTTCTCGATCCTGTCAGATGACGAAAATGCAAAGCGCTGGATCTTCAGTAACTATATCCAGCTGCGCTGCTATAACATTCAGGAGATCTTTACCGGAGATGATATGCTTCTGGCCGATATCATGCCGGGCAGCAGTTCCCTGAAGGAGTGCCCGTATCTTATCACATCTCTGCTTACCAAGGAGCAGATCGAGAGTTATTGCCAGAACATCATCGACTTCATCATCAAGACCATCAACCTGAACGGTTATGTGTACGGTGTATTCGATGAGGCAAAGATTTTGTCCGATTCGGACGTGGATGTGGACTACAAGTTCCCTCATGAGCTCTTTATCTACGGCTATGATCTGGAGAAGGAGATCTTCTATGTAGGTGACTTCACCTTCAAGGATCATTATTCCACGAATACCGTATCCTTCAAGGATATCCAGAGAGGATATGAAGACATTACCGCATCCGACGACCACATGTTTAAGGATGATTACAAGGGAACCAGAGGCCTGTTCGTGATCCTGAAGAACACGGATACGACCTATTATGAAGTGGACACCACCCTGATCCGCGATACCCTGCGCGAGTATCTGAATTCTGAGGATACGAAGAATCATTTCCGTATGATGCGGAACCGTTTCGGCGATACCACCTTCGGTGTGGACGTTTACGAAAGAGTTTACAAGCGCATCATGGACCAGATGCAGCAGGAAGAACCGGATTACGACATCCGTGCACTGCATGTTATGTATGACCACAAGGTACTGATGCTGGAGCGTATCAAATATCTTATGGCAAATGGATTCCTGAACTACGATGAGGCCCTGATCAAGAACTACGAGCTGGTTGTAAAGAATATGCAGACCGCCCGTAACCTGCTGATCAAGATCTCTATCAATGACGATGTACGTCAGGCTTCCAAGTTCAAGATGTACTTCGACATCGCAAAGGAGAAGGAAGTGTCCGTACTGCTGGAGGTTCTGTCCAGACTGGATCAGAGAGCAAAGTAGAATCACGGGATTGATTGACGGAAAGGGCGTGGAGACACGCCCTTTCCGCATGTCGGGAAGCACCGGATGTGCTGAGTGATGGTATGATCAAAGTATATTTTTATAAAATGAATCAGGGGGATCTTTCCTCCGGCTGGGAGAATTATATGGCCCTCCTTCCGGCCTGGCGGCAGGAGAGCTGTACCCGCATGAGGTTTGAGCGGGGAAGGCTCCAGCAGCTGGCGGCAGGACTTCTCCTTCGGTATGCCCTTATGGATGCCGCCGGGATCGATCTTATGAAGGCAGAGGTGACAATAAATGAGCACGGGAAACCGGGGTTTGTCCTGTCCCAAAACGCTGCAACGGACGCGGCGGAAAAAGGGGACGTACATTTTAACATTTCCCACTCCGATGATTATATCGCTGTAGCGATAGCTGACCGGCCGGTGGGGATCGATGTGGAGGTGAAGACCGATCCGGATCTGAAGGTGACCTCCAGATTCTACTCTCCGGCGGAGCAGCAGGCGGTGCGGACCGCATCGGATCCGCAGAGGGAATTCCGACGTCTCTGGACCCGGAAGGAAGCCTATGTCAAGTGTACCGGGACAGGTATTTACGATTCCGTGGCCGGGATCCCGTCCCTAGAGGATCAAAGCGGAGATTATCGGCTGTTCACCCTGAAAGAGGAAGAGGAGTATGCCCTGTCCCTGGTGGTGCGCTGTCCGGAAGAAGTGCTGTCGGAGGATATTTCCCTGAAGCAGGTGGAAGGCTTCGGTCCGGCAAAGGGGCGTATGCCTTCGGAATTTTAGGTAAGGTTTTCTTCAGATTTCCCTTGACATCAGGCGGTAATTTGGTATAATAATATGCGTTGCGAAGGAAGGTATCCTTTGCAGCACCATAAGGATGCGTGCTTAGCTCAGCTGGATAGAGCGTTTGGCTACGGACCAAAAGGTCGGGGGTTCGAATCCTCTAGCACGCACTTTCATGACAGGCACAACAACAAAGGGGATTGGCGTTTTCGCCGGTCCCCTTTGTTTTATGTTGTGCGCCTGGCGGCGCACGTTTCTAACGGGTGAAAGTCCCGAATCCGCCCGGTAGTGGGAAGGATACAGCCGAAGGCAAGGGTGTCCGCCGCGAGG
>JAFRWY010000112.1 GCA_017437905.1 Eubacterium sp. | reverse complement strand
GCTAATAGGGGGTGATATATATGACAGCCCCTAATGAGACGGTATCATGGTACCTTGTACCAATTTTAACGCTTCTTAATTTTGTTGAAAAACTTATAGAAAAAATTTCAGGAAATGCTTTTCTCGCCATATTACTAGTTGCGTGCTTAGTAGTAATTGGTTTTAAGGTTTTCAAAAAAGCAAAGAAGTCTGCAAGAAGTTAAAAATCTTCATAGCAGGAAGATCCGGCCGTGGTGGTTCCGATATCGGAGCCCCACGGCTTTTACATTAAGGAGGAAATATGTTAGTTGGCGAATTTCGTGAACTTTATAAAGGCAGATTATGTATTACAAATGAATCGGGCATCCATGTATTTATCGATGGGAATAGTCCCTTTGTTCTTTTCGATAATTGGTTTGTTCAAAGTATCGATTATAAATTACATATAATGGTTTTAAAAATTGGATTGGATAAAAAGGAGGATAATGATGGCTGGTCTAACTTGGAATAATCACAGTTATAAAGTAGCTGCAAAGAAACGTATTAATGAAGATTCAGGATCCGGACATGTTCTTCGCAAAATTGTGATGATCGAAAATATTCTCGTTATGAATGAAGCTCAGTTCAGGCATTTTTATAAAGGTTTTACAATGCATGATCTGATCGGAGGTGATGAGGAGGATATCAATTGCATGAAATTATCACTCGCAAAGGAACTCTTGATGGATCTTGTCGGAAACATCGATGAAAGGGGTGTTTATAATGAAAAAGGAAAAGAAGAAGAGAGAGTGGAACTGGTCTAAGATTATATTTTGTAATCGTCATTTTTTGGCTTTTATTACGACGATTATGTTTCTATTTTTTTATGGAATGAATGCATGGGCTGACACGTTTACGGGAACTGATCTCTCCAACAATTTGAATGAATGGTATCGCATGAACAGTACATATTATGGTCTTGATAAGCAGGCTGTTCTCGATCATGCTTTTGCGGATGGATATGATACTTCTGAAATAACTACAACATGGAGTGCTTTCCCTGCTTCACAGACAAATTTTAGTGGTTATTTTGATAATACTTTGGCTTATTCATTTGTTGTTTTAGATGGTATTACAAATAGTACCGCCGGAATTGATTATGAGTTTTCCGGTTGTCAGTATCATGCATATATGGTTTTTAGTTCTGATTTTACAAATAGTATTTCAATGACTATGTTGGGTACCGGAAATTTTGCTTATGTATTTTGGAATAATCATAACTGGGTTGTATCCGATGCACCTTTCGCTGTTGGTATTAAACAGAAGTATCCTTCCGGATCGACTTATAATGTTATTAATGTAACGACTGCTTCTGCCAATGGTTTGTATCTTTTGACAAATTATGATGGATTTAGGACAGTATTCGTAGATATGCCGGTTTATGTTCCTTCTACAGACGGTAGTTCCGGATTTACAACTTTTAATGTCAATACTACAGATTTTTCTTTCAGTAATGAGAATTATGACTTCAATTATATTTTGAAAGAAGAATTGGTTAAAAATCCAAATGCTCCAAGTAATATTCCTACTGTTGTTAATCCTAATAGTAAATATTACATGAATGCAGGATTGAATACATATTTTTATGGTAATTCGCTTCATAACTTCAGTATTGGGTATAATTGGACCGGAAATAACTATTTGGATCTTCATCCTGAACAGTTCAATGTTCATACGGATTTGCGTGTGACTTTTGCGTATGGTAATCGTTCTCAGGAGATTTTTTCGTCTTCTTTGGACTATCCTTATTCATATATTCGTAATGGGAAATATGAACATTCATTAGATCTATTGACGTTTAAAAATACTGATTCTCAAGGGAATCCAGGTATTCCAAATTATACTCTTTATGAGGCTTACTCTCGTGCTTTAGGTACTATTACGGAGGCTTCTCAGAGTTATGTGGATACACTTATTGATGCTTCTTTCTCTGTTGGGCCGGTAAGTATTGGCGGTTCTTATGAGCAAGAATTGATTTTGAAAGAAGATTTTGTTAAGTCTGAAGGAATTCCGGATGGTGTTTATGATTTTGTAATATATGCAGATACATATATTGTTGCTACAGATATTGACAGAACACATTCAGGGACATTTTCAAATCACTATAATTTCCTTGATGGTCAACTTACTACAGATTTGAATAATATTACTCAGAATTATTATCCTCCGTCTTCTTCAGGTGATCCAAGTCTTCCGGATTCTACAATTAATCCGGTTTCTAATACTTCCGGAAATACTAATACCGCAACCGGTGGATCTGTTGTGAATGCGTTTGATCATTTGGCTCAGGCTGCTGCTGAAGCTGTAGGTGGTGCCGGCGGTGCGGGTGGTTCGGCTTATGTTACGGTTAATGGATCCGGCGGAACATATAATGGATTTGTTTTGACTCCTGAAGATTCAAATAAATATGCAAATATACTTCAAAAGACAACAGATCTAATGAATGATACTACTGAAAACAATTCATTCTTGGAAGCTGTTGCAAGGGTTTACGGTATGCTTCCTCAGGAGGTTTGGAATTTTATGATGCTCGGTGTTGGAACTGTAGCAACTATTCAGATTTATCGTGTTGCTCGTCCTCGAACATAAGGAGGTGAATGTGCATGGTAGAAAAAACTGGTGAATTATTAGTGTGGATATGGGATAAGATGGGAACCACAGTTATGCATTTTGGGGATTTCTCATTTAGTTTCAGGGATATATTTGCAGTAGTCATCGGTGTCTATGTTGCATCGCAGATTTATGGTGCAGTTGGATTAGGGGAGGAATAATATGTGGTGGAATCTATTTTGGTTTGTAATGGGAGTCTGCAGCATGTTTTTCTTTCTGTATTTTATAGGAGGTGATGACGATGATTCAGGTGGCACTTCCTCCGTATAGTATTGTTTATGAAGTCGATGAAATTAATGAGATAGGAGAGTCTTATGATAATTCTGAGGATAATAAACAACTTATTGAGGCTATTAAGGAACTTAACGAGCATCTTTCTACGCTTCATGAGGATCTGAATCCTCCTGAAGAAGAAACATCTGAAGAAGTCACTGAAGAAGTAACTGAAGAAGTAACTGAAGAACCGGTAGAGAAGGAACCTACGGATCTTGAAAAGAAGGTCGATTCAATCGATAAGACGATCTCTGAAATGAATGAAAGAGAGAAGACAAAAGAAGCTGAAGAAAAAGAAGCTGAAGAAAAGCGGGCCCAGGAAGAACTAAATAATCAAAAGAGTGCATCTACTAATCTTTGGACTGGAGAAGTTTATTTGTCTAATCATGCTTTGGGTGGTGCTGGTTCTAATTATCAGCCTACGGCAGTTAATTCATTTAATATTTATAAGGAAAATTTGAATCCTTCTTCTAACTATGTTTTAACATTTACATATGATGATTCTGTTTCTGTAGGTATTCGTTTGTGTTTTTATGACAATAATGACGTTTTTTTAGCTACTAAAACACTTCGGGTTAGTGAATCTTCTAATATTGAATATAATTTGAGATTTTCTACTCCTTCAGATACATCTTATGTTTTGTTTTCTCTTCCTAAAAGAATTAGTAATATTTCGTTATATTCTGATTCTGTGGGAAGAAATAACATCATTTATTTTGATGATACTGTTGATACACATTTGTATCTTACGTCTGAGGTTGAAAATGCATCGTTGAATGATGTTTTTACAATAGGTTTATCTATCAGGAACTTGCTTCTTGTTTTCTTCATGTTTTGGTTAATGTTAAAAATTCTTGGTCTATTACGCGCCGCTATTGAGCGTGTTATGAACAGATAGGAGGTTAGTATGGGTGACGTATTAGCATTGTTTTATGAGGATGGCGATATTCTTAAGACGTGTTGTCAAATGTTCGTAATCTTTGTTGGATTCGTTCTCTTGCTTGATGCAGTTTATATTATCAAGTCTGCAATGAAGAGCGCGATGTAAAGGAGGTGTCTTCCTGCTATGAAGATTATTATTATTGTTGTACTTGTTATCGTTCTTATAATGTTTCCTTTTTTGAGGTGGCTTATATTTCATCCGATAACATCCGGCCGGTGGGCATTACGTGATATTTACGATTATGTGAGACATAAGAGATTCAATGAGTGTAAGGCTTATGGTCAGGTATTCATGTTTACTGCAAGTGATGCCCAGGCATTTGGATCCGGAAAGACACTTTCAATGGTAAGATGGGTAAGAAGCACTTATCGCCGTTACAATGGATTACCTGTATGGGATGAGACTACAAAATCTTTTGTTGTACAGAGAATTATTGTTATTTCAAATGTTCAATTCAAAGATATCCCCTATATACCATTCATCGGACGGGAGCAGTTTGTTAATCTTGATCGGATTCCTCATACGGAACATGATATCTTGCTTTTCGTAATTGATGAGGCCGGCATGGAGTTTAATTCCAGACAGTATAAGGATAATCTTCCTACGTCCTTCTTGGTAAAATTACTTCAGGTCCGTCACAATAAGGTTGCTCTTGCTATGACGAGCCAAAGATTTAATTTCGTGGATAAAATCCTTCGGCAGATTTGCGGTGTTGTTACTACCTGCAAAAAGAAATGGAGACTTGTCCGTCTTCAGGACTTTGATGCTTATGCTCTTGAGAATGCTCAGAGTCCGGAACTTATTACTCCCATTTCTACAAGATATTATTTTGCCAAGAATGATCTCTTTGCATCTTACGATACTACATACAATGTCGAAGCTTTGAAACATCAGTTGGATGAAGGAGACCTTCTTTCGACAGAAGAAATAATTGCTCGAATAGGAGATAGTAGTAATCCTGAGGCAGCATTACCCCGATGGAGAAGAAGATATCGTGAACGGCGCAGGTAAATTCCGGGTTGCTTGTTTTGTAAAATGGGCTCCTGCGGGAGCGAAGCTTTCCCGCAGGAGCATGGTTTGAAAATGTGCGGGTGTCGCAAGCTGTCAAGCCTTCAAGCGCAATTGCGCGTGGCTTGACAGCGCGGCGCAGCCGCGCTAAGTGGCTAAGGCCTAGTATTACCCTTAGCCACTTCTGAGAAGTGAGAAACATAATCTGAAAACCCTATAAAATAAGGGCTTTTAGAATTTTATTTCTCAATTTAACTTCTGAGAAAAACTATTTAACTTCTGAGAAAATTGAAAGGGAACTATTATGGCAGGTGTACGTTCTATGTTTTGCGTATGGAATAATCCTGAGGATATTATAATTCGTGATGATGACGGAGAGGAGATACAACGTCTTCCTTCTGAATATCATGGTTTGGAGCCCCAGGAGATCTGTGACAAAGCATTAAACGATTGGTGTATCTCAAAAAAAGGTCGTTATGGATGGGTCGGATATTGTATATCTGCATCTGGACTCCATCACCTTCATATGGTTCTTGAATCTAAGAATCAGATTGATTTTCCTTCAGTAAAAAAAGTATTTCCTAGGGCTCATATAGCAATGTCTCATGGCACGAAATCACAAATTGAAGATTATATTAATAAACGTGGTAAGTATGAAGAAAAAGGTGAGATTGTTGTTTGTCATGCATCTATTGGAGAATTAAAAGGGAATCAGGGAAAGAGATCAGATCTTCTTGCTATAGAAGAAGAATTGGCTCTAGGAAAAAAACCTTCTGAAATTCTTGGAACTTCTGTTAGAAGACAAAGATATGCAAATATGATTCAGGCTGCTTATATGGCAAAACGTGAATCAGAAACTCCTGAACAAAGGGATGTTTTCGTATATTGGCATTATGGCAAGCCCGGGTCTGGAAAGAGCTATGAGTATATAAAACTATGTAAACAATATGGACGTGATGAAATTTATAAGATTGAAAGGGATCTTTCAAAAGGCAGATTTGATCAGTATCAAGGTCAAAAGATTTTATTTCTTGATGAATTAAAACCAAACTATTGTGATTGGGTAGATCTTTTGAACTGTCTTGATTCATATTTGTATCATCCATCTGCAAGATATAGAAATTCAGTAAGTCTTTGGAACGAAGTACATATTACGTCAGTATATGCACCAAGACAATATTGGGAAGAATCCTTCAGCCCACAAGAAAGAATCAACGAGCCGTTCGATCAACTCGAACGGCGAATTGACGCCACAAAATACCATTGGAAAGATATTGAAGGCCGCTTCAGGGTAACGCAAGCATCTTCCGGAGATGTAATACAAGAGTCGAAGGTACTACCGTTCAGATAGCGCGGAGCGACCCACAGAGATGGACCTTTGGTTTCCCTCTCCTTTTAGCGGGATGGGCAAGGATGGCGCGCCAAGGAGAGGGAAACCTAAGAGGAAGGGAGAGGTAAGGCGGGAAACAGAAAAGAACTCCGCAATCTCCACCCGCAACCCAGGCCTCTGTCCGTAAGGATCTAAAAACCGGAATACCGAATGGTAAGCCCGCAGGACCCGCGAAGAAACACACGAAGCTACTCACGAAAGCCTCCTGCGAAGCCGCGCTCTGAAATGGCGCATCAGGCCCTGGCATTGGGTCTGGCACGCGGACACCGCAAAACGCAACGTGCCAGCGTAAATTTAGATTGATGGACCCACGAAGCGAAGCTCCCCCGCAAAACGCTATGTTGAAGTGTAAATCGCGGGGTGGGCCTGATGCGCCACAAATCTTCCGGGGCCGCAAGGCTATACCATTCGCGCGCTTTTCCCTCCTAAAGATTTTGCTAAATAAAACTCTGTAAAAAAAAAGGATCCAGCTTTCGCCGGATCCTTTCTTTTCAGAAGGGTAATTCCTCTTCAAGGTCTTCGGGGAGAGTGTACTCAACTTCCCACTGTTCTTCTTCTTCGGTTGTTATATTATTGTTGTCCATCATGAGGTTTGTGAGTAAGTCTTCTCTTGTTTCACGATCCCATCTTTTCCACTGATTGTGAATGAGTTCAAAGAGATCATCTGCCAGTTCCTTTTCTGCTAACCATGTGCTGAATTCTTTCATGTTCTTCTCCTTTCGTGCTTGTCTCTCTGTGACGGTCTTCCCTTACTGCACCCTTTTCTAAAATTTGGTTGGATTCAGGTGTCAATTGTGTCAAAATGAACAAATCGTGGGTTTTCGATTTGTCATTTTGATCCGATTTACACCGTTATTGTGCAGTACAATGGGAAGACACAGAGAATAAGAAGTAAAGATTGCGCGGAGCACCGGAAGATAAAGACCCGCAACGTGTCTTCTCCATTGACGGACCGACAAATATGTTAATGACCGTACTTTGGTCATTTACATATTTGCGGATCCGACGGAGTCGCTCGCGACGAACGGCCTCGACCAGCGGGAGAGGGTCCGCCAAATGATAAGAAAAGCGATCAGCACATAAAAAATGGGAGCCAGCATCTGCCAGCTCCCGAAGAGGATATTAATGACGATCTTGGGCTTGTCGGTAATTGATGGCCTTGAGAATCAGGTTGTTTTCTTTCTGAATTTCAAGGATTTCCCTTTGTATATCTAACAAGCTTGAGATCATCATGAATAGCTTTATGATAGGGAATAATCCTACTATCAAGAGTATTGGAATTATTATAATCAGGAAATCCATGTTTTGATGCTCCTTTCTTTTTTTTGATCGGTAATTCCATTTTTACTTGTTTCTATCAAACTTACGTGGGTAGACTTTTACTTCTACATAGCTATTATAAAACACCTTGTATTCTTTTACAATAGCATCATCATAACGTGAATTAAGCATCAGGTTTCCTTTGTATGATCTATTCTTGAAGTTGGTTAAAGTCCTATTTGTTTTACTATCAAGAACTTTAAACCTGATTATTTGTTCATCATTTGAGAGTTGTTCTCTTAATGTTCGTATAGTCATGATATTATTCCTTTCTCTTTCATGGAATATGAAAGTCCTTGTGGTGTCACGATAATATGGTCAGTTAATTTGATTCCGAAGAAATTAAAGGCTTCTTTCATCTGACAGGTTACTTCCACATCTGTTGCCGATGGCGATGGATCCCCCGATGGATGATTATGTACAAGTATGACATTCTGTGCATTTGATAGAATTGCTGTTTTTATGAGTTCTCTCGGGCATACAACTGATTTATCAATTGCTCCTTTTGACGCAATACTATAATTGATAAAATGCATTGCCGTATCAAAATTAAGGATCAGGAGATGTTCGCAATCCATATCACAGAATTTTTCTGCAACAAGCTTAACAACTTTATCAGGAGAATCGTTCTTCTCCTGATCATAAAAGGATTTTTCTCTGACTAGTTTAACGGACACTTCATTAATTTTCATGATCGCCTCCTATAATTTGTAAAGGTGTGCAAGTACCGTCATATAAGCATCTGTTTCTGATTTTGTTGATTCAATTTCTTTTTTCAGATAATCATAATCATAATAACTAAAGTTTCCTTTTTCTTTTTCAACTTCTTTTTTCTCTTTTTCAAGTTCTTCCAGCCTATCGTTACAACCTTTAATTCTTTCATCGTTGTATTCAACCTGAGTCCTGATGTAACTTTCGATACTTTCAAGAACTTCGTAGAGTCTTTTACGTTCTGTAAAAGTGATATCTTCTTTTGCCATTATTGCCTCCTTATCCATCGATCAGTTCTCTGATCAGTTCGTCTATTTCTGTATTGATAATACGGTTGATTTCTTCGTTGATCTTTTTAGTTATATAGATTTCTACCTTTTTGCTAATTACGTTTTCATGATCATAATCAACTGAATTATCATGATTATAATCTTCTACGGCCCAAATTATTGTATTTTTTACGGCCTTTCTTGCATTATCCTTAATATAGTCTGTCATATTCATATTGTACTCCTTTCTCCCCGTTTGGCCGGTAGGACAGCCATGATTTTATACTGTTGTTATTTTTTCTGTCTCTGCGTTGTATAGATACAGATTATTGGAGAGGAAGATGTCGTCCTCAACTACATTTTCATTTACATCTTTAATCAGCTGCTTAAGTTCTTCCGTAGATCGTCCCATTGTTTCGTCTTCGTAAATGAATAACAGCTCCATCGTTGAAGATGGAATTACAAATACATTTTTCTTGAATTGCTTCATGATCGGTTTTACGAATGCTGAAGCCATTGTTTTTTCACTCTTTGCTACAATGAAGGGACTTTCTTCTACGTACATTACTCCGCTTAATTCTTCTAAAACTTCTTTCAGGGGTCTTACTTCTACAAGTTTTGCCGTATTCTGAATCATCCGCTCCTTCAGTTCTACCATAATCGATTCTGTAACTCCAAGATCCTGCATCTGATTTGTTGTGAGTCTTATTGTACCGGTTTGTGTTTTTGTTTCTACTGCCGGATATACTGCGTATAGAACTACATCACCTAATTCCGGATAATAAAGAGTAATTGAATTCTTCAGCATTCCTTTGTTTCTTTCTTTATTACACATCCGGAAATATGCTTTTTCTGCAATTTCATCAATTGTTGGATTTTTTATGTATTCTTTTACATCTGCGTTTGCGGATCTTAACCATTCCATTACTATCCAAGGCTCCACTTTATCCTTGTATAGATCATTAAAGTAGAGAGTTGCTCCGTATTCGGATCCGATCTTCTTAAGTCTGATTCCTTCAAGTTCTCCTCTGTTTAATTTGCTTATTGTACATACATCCAATTCTTCATCGGGTCGGAGAGCTGCTGTCATTTCTTCAATGCATGTGTTTCTGTACTCTTCAAAACTCATTTCTTTTACATCTTTCATATTTTTCACTTTCTCCCCTTATCCCTGGGGGCCAGGATCTTTTCCTTTTATATTTTTCAGTTTTTTAAGGGAAGAACCCCCTTATCGGGGGTTCTTGGTCAAGAAGTTCTCGGAGAGGAAGATAATCTCTCCCTGCAGGTTCCGGAGCATTTCTCCGAACGATTTTGCATCCGCATTGCTCTTCAGCCCTTTGACTACCTTGTAAAGATACTTCATCGCGAAGATGTTGTCGGAGCTGCGGTCGAAGTCGAATACAACCGAATCAAGTTCCTTCTGCTCGTCCAAGTCATCCGCCAAGAGGAAACTTTCCAGATTGGTAGCGGTGATGGAGATTTTCTTTGCCGTGATTGTGATACCAGTGATTTCGCACATCATAGTGGTGTCCTCCTTTATATTTTATGATTGTGGTTTTAACGCGAAGAAGGAGAATGTAAATATTTAAAATGAACAAAGAGTATGCAGAAGAGTAGTGGACGGTGAGAGATATGTCTTTTGTCATTTTGTCAAATGTTTACTGACAAAATGAATAAAAGACTACGATTTACGTAGTCTTTAAGGATGGTGAGATATGTGTTCTTTGTCATTTTAATTGTTTACATGTGACGCGCTGAGCGTACAATCATAAAATAAAAATAAAGGAGGACACCACTTGCTTATGATGTGCAAATCAATGGTTGTTATCACAATCGTTTACGGCAGAGAAAAGATCCGTTTATCACCGACCATCTGGAAAGTCCTCTGTTTTGGCGGTGCCTGGACGAACAGTAAAGGAACTCGGTTGTTTCGACCGACCGTCCGACAACCGCGATGATGTATCTACAAGGTAAGGGCTGCTGCGCGCGGATGCAGTTCGGAGAATCCGGATCCAGCAGGGAGAGATCCTCTCCGTGAACTTCTGATTTGACCAAGACCGATAAGGGGTCTTCCCGAACTCGAATTCTTTTTTTTTCTTTTGCGCGGAGCTTTTTTCTCTTTTTTTTCTTTTTTTTTAAAAAATTACTTGACATAATAGGATAGTATCGTGTATATATAGGGTAGGTTGTTTGATTGTTTCGCGAAACCATAGTTTTCCGAAAAAACATATTGCTTTTCACCTGGGAGTAGTGGTATACTGATGATATCCGGAATCCCTTGAAATATAAGGATTTCAGGGGATTTTCCGTTATATGTAGTCATTATGCAATGCAGTTTCATATCCATGAAACCGGTTATTCACGAAATATTCTATCCAAGGTATTGTTCGCAAAATAAAGGAGAAAAAAATGTCCAACGATTATCATAAGCAGGTGGCCCGTGACCAGACGGTTCGTCTCAGGGAAATCACCGGAGAATTGCCTCCGTATGTACGTGAGTATTTTCGAAGTATATCGGAAACCACCCAGCCAAGGACCCGTACGGCATATGCCTATGACATCAAACTTTTCTTTGAATTTCTGATCGATAACAACCCCGTTTTCCGGGATAAAACTTCGGCAGATATCGACCTTGATTCCCTGAACCGGCTGTCAGCTGCGGATTTTGAGGAATATCTGGATTATCTGTCCCTTTATACGAAAAACGGCAAGGAATTCTCCAACAGCGCCTCCGCCAAGAAAAGAAAGCTGGTTGCACTGAGAGCCTTCTTCCGGTACCTGTACCAGACCGAACGGCTGGATCAGAATGTAACGGAGAAGGTGAAAACCCCGAAGATCCATGAGAAAAATATCATCCGTATGGAGTCCGATGAGGTGGCTAATTTCCTCGATACTGTCGAGTTCGGCAATCACCTTACGAAAAATCAGCAAAGGTTTCACGAAAAAAACAAGGTTCGGGACCTTGCCATGCTGACCCTGATGCTCTCTACCGGCATCCGTGTTTCGGAATGCGTCGGGATCAATATCTCCGATGTGGATTTTGACCGTACCTCTGTTCGTGTTGTACGAAAAGGAGGCAATGAGGATCTGGTGTATTTTTCCGATGAGGCTGCGGCAATTCTGCTGGAATACCTGGAGGAACGAAAGAAAATCGATGCAGAACCCGGTTCCGAGGATGCACTCTTCCTCTCCTCTCACAGGACCCGTATGACCCAGCGAAATGTGGAATATCTGGTAAAAAAGTACGCCAGAGTGTCCACACCCCTGAAAAAGATCACGCCCCATAAACTCCGCAGCACCTACGGCACCGCCCTTTACCAGGAAACCGGCGACATCTATCTTGTAGCCTCGGTTCTCGGCCATAAGGACGTGAATACCACCCGGAAACACTACGCTGCCATGGATGATCATAAGAAATGGGAATCCAGAAACGAGGTTCAGCTTAGGGAAAAAGACCATTCCACTGCAAAGATCGATACGGAAGAATGATAAAACGGACGGAGCCATCCATAGGTTCCGTCCGTTTTGCTTACTCTCCGTTTACCAGAATATATCCGCTCATACTCAGGTTATAGACCATTTTAAGACTCCGGTCATAACGGAAGGTGATCTGTGTGATGAGAAGTGTTCCGTTTCCTGTATCCACGGTAAATAATACCTCCGGATCCGTCGGAACCAGTTCCGTACTTGCTTCTCCGGGTTTCAGTTCCGGAGTATGCGTCTCACTCCCTCCGTAATACCCTGATTCCGAAATCATGGTTGAGATACAGTCCGTAAGATCCACGAGCGCCTTCTTATCCTTGCCGTAAGACAATTCCAGACGTGTGAGTTCAATCCATTCCACAGGGTTGTCATACGCCAGATACAGAGATGTTGTATACATCCTACTATAGTTTTCTATGGTCAGGCCGCCTTCTTCATCGATACCTCCGCTGAAATAATCGCTGGAATCTATATTTGTATTCGGCTGAACCGGTTCCTCCTGTTCCTGATTGGTCCACCAGCTGCTGTCGATATTGAACATCCGGTCCAGTTCATTTGCAGCATAATTCATCCGAAGATAGTCAGATCCGTACACATTTCCGGATAGAACGCCGCGGATACTTCTGCCGGAATACTGAAGCTTTGCCACTTCCTGGTATTCCTCGGGAGTCCAGTTCCGGTCAATTTCATGCATTTTCCGGAGATTGGTACAAATTGTCTCAAATCTGGATTGTTGGGAAGTATATTCCACATATTCCGCACTGCTCCATGGAAAGATCAATGCAAAAAATGCGAGGAAGAATATCACGTAGAAGATCCATTCATAATGCTCCGCATAATGGATACGTTTCACACGGCGAATCAGAAGTGCCAGATTCACCATCGGTTCCCAGACAATATAAACCACCTGTAATATGATAAATACCACAGCCGCATATCGTACGATGGTCCAACCGTATTCATAGATCCGGATTCCGATGGCATAGCTTTCCAAAAGCACGAAAGGTGCATAGATATATTTCATGTAACGGATGATCCTGTTATAGATCATGCTGACATTTTTTCGTGTATAGGCATATGCCATGGTCCAGATCACGAATCCCGCACCGAAAAGCACCGCGCAGATCGGATACACCTGATTAGACGGAAAATCCCATGTGATCACGAGTTTGAACATATAGATATAGATGATTCCCATGGCTGCGATCAGCATAGGCATCAGCGCATAAAGAACAAGTCCTCTGGCAAATTTCGTCTGCTCCGGCTCCGATTGGTCGACCAGACAGGAAAGCCCGTAAGGCAGATAGACAAGTGCCAGCAATATGATCTCCGTATAATACAGCCATCCTGAATAATCGAACTTGGCGATCAGCGTACTGAACATCCAAAGGATCAGAAGCAGCCCGAGATTCAGTACGATCAGGATCAGAAGCATGCGAAGTGAGGAAATGATGATCCGGAGCATATACTGCTCAAAAGCAAGTCCGCTGTCCTTGATCAGTGCAAGAAAAGAAAGCCCGAGAAGAATCAGTATGTACATAACGGCGGATGCCACGATATAGTAACGCGAAATATCCGACACATCCGACTTGGAGATCACGTCCAGGATCACCCAGAGAAATGCTCCGAGACCTGCAAAGATATACCCTGTGATGGAGGCTTCCTTGCTCTTCCTTCCACGCAGGGCACATTCCGTAAAGAATGTTCCCACAATAGCCATCAGAAGAAAGATCACGATATACTCTTCCATATTCTCCACGCGTTTCTTTGAAATCTCAACGGAATCCCAGAAAACGCAAAGAACTAGTGACAGGAAAAGAGTCCCGAGAAACTTTTTGAACACTCCCGACAGACGGTTCTGTTGTCTTCCAAACCAGGCCTTGATCTTGCCCATCCGAATGACACCTCCCGGCAGCAATAACTGCCCAACACTGATGTTACATAAAGATAATTATAACTGTTCCGCAAATGCGATGATCTGATCTGCAGTCTTTTCCACACCTAATTTTGAGGTGTCTATGCAGATATCGTAGCCGTCGATGCGGCCCCATTTTGAAGATGTATAGTAGTTATAGTAGGACGCTCTCGCCTTATCTTCCTTCTGAATCTGGTCCTTTGCCTGCTTCTCAGACAGACTGAACCGGTCCATCACGGTCCGGATCCGGACCTCCATGGGTGCATAAAGGAAAATATTCAGTATGGGATCCATATTCCGGAGAACGTAATTCGAACAGCGGCCGATAAATACACCGGAGCCTTCCTTTGCAATCTTCTCGATGGTATTATACGTTGCCATAAATGCCCGCTGACTCAGATTCATACCATATCCCTGAGTGTCAAAGTTATGCGCAAAGGAATACGGATCCATGACAACGGAATAAAGAAAGCTGTTGGAATGTTTCTCATCCAGCTCGTCCAGAAGATTCTCCCAAAGCCCACTCTCCTTTGCCACCTGTTTGATCAGCTGCTTGTCATAGCAGGGAATCCCCATTTTTTTTGCAACGGTTTCTCCGATGATCCGTCCGTTTGAACCAAACTGACGGCCGATGGTGATTAGTACCTTCTCCATAGTGCCTACCCCCTTCATATCACTACTTTGCTATTATTGATACTTCTTCTCCAGTTCCGCGATATAATCTAAGCTGCTGCTTACACTCTGCTCCAGGGCACTCACCCTCTTCTGCCGGTCATATTCCCGTACAGTCTCCTCATAGTCTCTGATCGCAAGAGCCGGGGCCATGGCGATATATGCCGGATCCTTCTCGATCAGGACCTTGATGGCACGTTTTCCGTCCTTATAGCCCAGGGTCCTCTTGATGGTCTTTTCATCGGTACTGAAATTCAGTGTTCCGCTGAAAATGTCACCGAGATCCCTGCTGGGCTCAATGACGATGAATTCCGCTTCCGGGAACTGCTCCGTACGGAACGGTTTTGCATAATCAAGATTGATCAGGATAAACTTCCGGATCCCCAGATCATAGAGAGGCCGTACCGGCTCATTGTCGACCACACCGCCGTCCCTGTAATGCTTTCCGTCTATCACAACGCTATCATAAACAATGGGCATGGCTGTGGATGCTGTCAGGATGCTCCGGATCTCATTCATGCTCTTACCGTTCAGCTTCATATATTCCGCACGGTAGCCGCTGTCGGTTTCTTCCGCAACTCCGCAGTAGATCTCCAAATTGCTCTTTTCCAATAAGGAATAATCCACATATTTATTAAACAGCCGGTTCATCTCATCGCGGGAAAAACAAATCTTTCCCTGGGCCAGCATGGCGGGATCGAAATCAAAGAGAACGCCCATATCGATATCGTCCCAGGTCTGATAAGCCCTGTCAAGGTCTCCCTGAGCGTAAAGAACGGCATTTACTGCGCCGATGGATGTTCCGGATACGGCCACGACTTTATCCAGCTGCCCTTCTTCCGCAAGTGCACGGAGCACACCGATCTGGTATGCTCCCTTCCCACCGCCGCCGGCCAGGACAAGTCCCACATCCTCCGGACCGTAGGTTCTCTTCTCTTCCGCAGGAAGAACAACGGCAATCTCGGAATACTCCTTCGTATCCTCCGGGAAAGTACTCTCCTCTGCTTCTCCAATCTCGGAATAAGAATCCGCTGTAAAATCATCTGCAGCCGGCTCCTCTTCTGCCGCAGGTACGATCTCAGCGGTAATCGCAGGTTCCTCTTCTGCCGCCGGTTTTATTTCATCGGAAGTAGGCAACTCTTCTACCGCAGGATTCTCAACGGAATCTGGGGATTCATTCTGAGCCCCGGTTTCCGTCCGGACAGCGTCTTCTGCCACGGAAAAACCGGCTTCCTTCATTTTAAAAAGAAATGTCTCCTCTCCCATCCCGGCTTTCCCTGCCGCAACGGAGATATCCAGTGTTCCGTCTTCCACCAGACTGAACAGCATAAGCAGACCACCCTCACGTTGTGCGGCTGCTCTCTTTTCAAACAGGTTCATTCCGTCCTTCTCATCAGCCAATATCTTGTACCCCCTTATATCCCCAAAGCCTGCATGATCAGTTATGATCAAACACACATACGGTCTTTTGCCCCTGACTGAATGACCGGTACAGCCTGATCAAACCTACGGACGGGTCTGCCCGTCACCGTAAATGATATACTTGGTGGATGTGAGTGCCAGAAGTCCCATAGGTCCTCTTGCGTGAAGCTTCTGGGTGGAGATACCGATTTCCGCACCGAAGCCGAATTCGAAACCATCCGTAAAACGAGTGGATGCATTCACATAGACAGCCGCGGAATCAATCTCCCTGAGGAATCTCTGTGCGGATGCATAGTCCTTTGTAAGGATTGCCTCGGAGTGACCGGTGCTGTATTTATTGATATGAGCGATTGCTTCGTCCAGATCATTTACGATCTTTGCGGAAATGATCTTCGCCAGATACTCGGTTCCGTAATCCTCTTCCGTCGCCGGAACTACCAGATTGCTGATGGCCTGGGCTGCTTCGTCACCCCGGATCTCACAGTCTTCACTTGCAAGATCTGCTGCAATAAGCGGAAGGGCCTGCTCTGCGATATCCTTATGGATCACCAGAGATTCCGCCGCATTGCAGACGCCGAGACGCTGCAGCTTGGCGTTCCGTACGATCTGAACCGCCTGATCAAGATCCGCGGTCTTATCGATATAGATATGGCAGTTTCCGGTTCCGGTCTCGATCACGGGAACGGTGGCATTTTCCACAACACTGCGGATCAGTCCTGCACCACCCCGGGGGATCAGCAGATCCAGATACTTATTCATCTTCATCAGCTCCGTGGCTACGGCTCTGTCCGTATTCTCCACAAGCTGGACGCTGTCCACGGGAACCCCCGCCTCGGCAAGCGCATCACGGATCACCCGGATCAGCACAAGGTTGGAGTGAATGCAGTCGCTTCCGCCGCGAAGGATCGTGGCATTTCCTGCCTTGAAGGTCAGGGCGAAGGAATCCACAGTTACATTGGGCCGGGATTCGTAAATGATACCGATCACGCCCATGGGTACACGCATCTGACCGATCTCCAGACCGTTGGGACGGCGTTTCATGGAAATGATCTCACCGATGGGATCATCCAAAGCAGCCACCTGGCGCACACCCTCTGCGATTCCTGCAATACGCTCTTCCGTGAGTCTGAGCCGGTCCATCAGTGCAGGAGACATACCGTTCTTTTCGCCATTCTCCAGATCCACCTTATTTCCCTTCAGGATTTCTCCGGCATGCTCCACCAGAGCGTCAGCCACCCTGAGCAGTGCTTCATTTTTCTTATCTGTGCCAAGACAGCTCATCTCATAGGAGGCAGCCCTGGCCTTCTTTCCCATTTCCAGTAATTCTGACATATCCACTACCCTTTCTTTTGCTTTTTCTTGAATCTGAATATCGATCGTATATACCATCAAAACACCGGAGGATACGGAGCTTCTGTTTCATCTATGATGATCTGCGGTTTAATATCGGTTTCCTCATGCGGAAACTCCTTCTCCTGTTCGATCAGTATGGAATAGACGGGAGCCACGGTGGTCAGTGAATACACTTTGCCGAGGTCGGAAAGATAACGATCATAGTACCCTCCTCCGTAGCCCAGGCGGTGACGGAACCTGTCATAGGCAAGCCCCGGCATGATCATAAGGATCCTGCTGCCCTTCGGCATAACCCGGCTGATTACCGGTGATGAAGGATCCGGCTCCAGAATCCCAAGCGGATTCCGGATCAGTGGGGCGCCCTGCTCCACCAGATGGAAATCCATCTCCTCTCCTTCCATCCTTGGAAGGAATACTTTCTTCCCGGCTTCCCATGCAGTTAACATAATATTATTACAGTTAACTTCATTCCGAAAAGCCATATAGGTAAGGACCCCGTCTGCCGTTTCAAATTCCGGAAGGGCCAGGATCTTCCGACAGATCTCCCTGGAATACGCCTCGACCTCTTCTTCGGTAAGCCTGTCCCGAAGCCTTCGAAAATACCTCCGATACTCCTTCTTGGAGTTTCGGATCAGATCACGTTTTTCATTACTCATGTCCATCGTTCCGGATTCTTCTGCCCTCTTTACATGCTTTGTTTACGAGCATCCTACCGCTCCAGATACCTTTTATTCACGATAAAATCCGTTGTATCAAAGGAATCATCCTCATGGGCCAGGAACAGGGTTCCCACATCCTCTCCCTCCAGGAGTTGTGTGATGATATGAAGATCGGAGGAATCCAGGATAGCCATGTCCGCACCGCTGTCGGTTGCGATCCTTCCTGCAGACAGTTTGGTGAACATCCCGCCGGTTCCCATGCCGGTTCCGGTTCCCTTTGCCATTTTCATCATTTTATCGTCTATCTGTTCTACGATGGAGATCTTCTTCGCCTCCGGATTCTTCCGGGGGTCGTCTGTATAAAGACCGTCGATATCGGTGAGAAGCACCAGCAGGTCCGCTCCGATCAGGGAAGCCACGATAGCGGAAAGTGTATCGTTATCACCGAACTCGATCTCTTCGGTTGCCACCGTATCATTTTCATTTACCACAGGGATCACATCCAGATCCAGCAGCTGCTTTAAGGTATTCGTTGCATTGATCCGGCGTTCCTGGGAGGAAATGACGTCAAATGTAAGCAGAACCTGCGCCGCCCGGTGATTGTACTCCAGGAACAGTTTCTGGTACAGCATCATCAGTTCCAGCTGTCCGAGGGCCGCACAGGCCTGTGTCATGGACAGTACCTCCGGACGCTTCTTAAGGCCCAGGGCCTTGCAGCCGACCACGATGGCACCGGAGGATACAAGGACCACGTCCTTCCCCTGGTTCTTCAGGTCACTGAGGATCCGGATCAGCTTCTCGATCCGTAAGAAGTCCAGCTCACCGGTCTCCTTATGTACAAGGGAACTGGAGCCGATCTTGATCACAATACGTTTCTTTTCTTTTAAAAATTCTCTGGGGTTCATATTGTTCCTTCCGTCCGGTGTATGGAAGATACACCGAAAATATTTATTTTCAGATTGCACCGGAGGATGATTCCGTCTCCGGATTCAAATCCTGTTCGACAGACCCGACGCAAGATCCGGGTCAGCTTTCGCTGACAGGATTCCGATCGAATTTCTTCCCGGTCAAGCATCGAAGCCCAGCAGATACTCCGCCGCCTTCTCAGCCACATGGATCCCGTCCACAGCAGCCGACATGATGCCTCCCGCATATCCGGCGCCCTCTCCGCAGGGGAAAAGTCCTGGATGCTCCGGCGCCTGAAGCGTGTCGTCCCGAAGGATCCGTACCGGAGACGAGGTCCGGCTTTCAATTCCGGACAGGATGGCATCATCCATGGCAAAGCCCGGGATCTCCCGGTCAAAGGAGGACATCGCTTCTATTATAGCACGGGACAGCGCCTCCGGTAAACAACCACGTAGATTTGTGAAGTGATATTTTCCTTTGATGCAGGGCTGTACACTTCCGCAGGAATCGGAGGGACAGTCCTCTTTATAGTCCCCGAACCGCTGTACCGGCACCTGTCCGTCCCCGGCCCGGTAAAATGACTGTTCCAGATTCCGCTGGAATGTGACCGCGTCCAGCGGGTGTTCTCCCGGAATATCCTCCGGAAGAATATTTACGACCAGGGCACTGTTGGAATTTCTTCCGGAACGGCCGCTGTAACTCATGCCGTTAACCACCGTTCCACCCTCTTCCGTTGATGCATTTACCACATATCCGCCGGGACACATGCAAAAGGAGAATACCGCTCTTCCCTCCGACGTATGTGCCACCAGCTTATAATCTGCGGCCGGCAAGAGATCCGCCGACTCTCCATACCGGTCCCGGTCGATCAGTTCTCTCGGATGTTCGATCCTGAGACCCACCGCAAAGGGTTTCTTCTCCATAGAGACTCCGTAGTCATTCAACATGGAGAAGGTATCCCTGGCACTGTGCCCTATCGCAAGGATCAGTGCCGGTGTAAGGAAATGCATCTCCTGCCCACCGGAGGTTTCTCCGGTCATCACGGTGATATCGTAGGTACCTTCCTGCTTCCGGATATCTGTGACCTTATGTGAGAAAAGGATCTCTCCTCCGGCGTCCAGGATCGCCTGACGCATATTTTGCATGATCTTAGCCAGTACATCTGTCCCGATATGGGGTTTTGCATCATAGGTGATCTCTTCGGGAGCACCGAACCGGTGAAAGGTCTCCAGCACAAACCGCTGGGAACCGACCTTATCCTTGTTCCCGGTATAAAGCTTCCCGTCCGAGAAGGTGCCTGCGCCTCCTTCACCGAAGGATACATTGCTTTCCGTATTTAAGACTCCACCCTCCCAGAAGGTGTTTACATCTTTCGTACGCTCCTCTACGGCTTTGCCACGCTCCAGCAGGATGGGACGAAAACCGGAAGCTGCAAGAACATATCCCGCAAAATATCCGGCAGGACCGGTTCCTACGATCACGGGTCTTCTCTCCTCCGAACCCTTCTTTTCGGAGTAAGGAAAATGATACTCCGCGGGATTGGTTAACGTAATATTTTTATCGTTAACTGATGCCAGGATCTTTCGTTCTTCCTCCGGTGAAAAGCCGGATACGCCTGCACTGATCTGGTATACTATCCGGTCCTTCTTTCGGGCATCCAGGGATCTTCTCAGGATCCGCACCTTTGGAAGTCCGTGTCTCCTAAGTTTTTTCTCACAGGCCCGGATCAGCTGTGTCTCGGTATATGTAATTGGCAGTTTAATATTCTGTATCCGTATCATAAGCTGTTCCCTGCACGAAGTGCACTGATTACCGCGTACATCAGGTTATATCCTCCGCAGCGGCCGGTGACCTCTGTCAACTCTCCCGTGGCGGCGAGTCCCTTCGTATTTCTGATCTGCATGGTGGCAGGATCGACGGAGTCCGTAAGGATCCCTCCCCGGCAGGCCTGCCCCTGTGCTCCCAGCAGTTTCTTTACCGTAACCGGAAATGCCATCAGATACTCCGCGATACGAAGTAATTCTTCCCTGGTACAGGCAGAAAGCTTCCGTTTTGTATCTTCCGGATAGAACTTCCGGATCCCATAAAGGCATATTTTTTCATGCAGGAGGCCGTTCAGCGCACCATAAAGGCTTCTCTCCCCGGACACCTGTTCCAGGAAACCGGCAACTGCTCCTGCATCCTTCCACTCCGGAAGCAGGTTGATCCTGAACCGGTCGCCTTCCTTTGCCATTGTAGAAAGATTAAATGTGACGATGCCGGATATGCCGTAATCCGTAAACTGGAGTTCTCCATCCTCCGAAGTCCGGGTTGGCTCCTGCTCCGGACGTTCCAGACTGAGAGTGCAGCGGGCACGTACGCCGGCAAGTTCCGACAGATCCTCTTCTGTCTCCACCGGACAAAGTGCCGGTTGGAACGGAGCATACGGAATCCCCAGCCCCTCCAGGATCCGGTAGATATCCCTGTCCTTTGCAGCTCCCAGTTCCTGTGCCGCAGGACTCCCCAATGCCAGTACCAGGCGGGAGGAAGTGATCCGGATTTCCTGCTTTCCGGCACACCGGACAGTATAAACCGGTCCGCCTGTACCTTCCTTTGTTCCCACATCCTCTACCCGGCATTCGTAAAGGAATTCCACCCCCGCCAGCCGGGCCGCATCCGTAAGGGCCCAGACCACTGAAGAGGCCTGCATACTTTGCGGATAGAGATATCCCTGCCGGTCCGTTAGAGGGATCCCGATCCCCTCCAGCCAGGCCAGCATTTCCTTTACGGACTCCTTCGAAACAACGGACATGGCGAAGGAATTGTTATAATAGGCAGAATCAGAAAGAACGGCATTTGCAAGATTGCATCTGCCGTTACCTGTCGCGTAGAGCTTTCGTCCGCTCTTCTTATTCTGTTCGATCAGTATCGTATGAAAGCCCCGGGATGCCAGGACAGTCGCAGCGACGAGGCCGGAAGCTCCGGCCCCGATCACGCATGCGTCATAGATACATTCCGACTGATTATTCAAAGACGATTCCCTCTCTGTTGCTGTTCTGGAAGACGGTGATCCAGGTCTTTCCCGGATTCATGCTAAGCTCCGAGCCGTCCATGTTGTACCACTTGGTTACACCCTTCGTATTCTTCCATGTTACGGGGATCACCTTGCCACCGGTACAGTAGAAGCCGTCGCCTTCTCCGGTCCATTCGATATCCCAGAGTTCCGGAAGGTCCGGCATGGGAGTATGCTTTGCGAACTGGATCAGAACATTTGTGAAGGCCAGCTGCTCACCGGTCTCGTTATCGATCTGTTCTTCTCCGTACTGGAACCGGTAGTATAACTGATCCTCTTCGTCATACTCAAACCAGGGCTGACGATTGTTATGGAACTTGGTGGTCACCTTCTTCGCCGGATTTCCTTCGATCGGCGTAAAGGTCTCATTGAATTTATACATCTTCTGATAGATCGAACGGTGCTCCCGGCTGAAGCCGTGCTTGTCGATCCGGCCGTTCAGACCCTCGGAATTCGTATATGCATTGTGCGGTGCAAAACGGTCATCACTCCGGAATCCACCGGGCTCGTAGTTCAGATCCACGGCTTCCAGATTTGCAAGACCGCCGTCAATATCGGCCTGTGCATAGATCGAGGTGCCCCAGCAGAAGAAGATTGCATCATATTCCAGTGCCTTCCGGTCATAATAATGTCTTGCGGAACGCATGGGCCCCAGCTTCTCGATACCCTGATACTCGGTAATGATGGCATTGAGACGGGTGATACCGCCCTCCACCAGCATTTCATAGATGATGTCTGCCCGGGCGATACCTGTCTGGGGGATCGCAGGCTGAACATTACTGATCTGTACGGAGATCGGACGCATATTCTGATAGGATTCATCAATCCATAATCCGGTCAGGGGATTCTTAACCTTTCCGTCCTTTGCCAGGGAGACCTTATCGGCATCCTGAATGGTGGACGGCTCTGTCACCTGAAGCTTTGCTTCCGTGGTGGGCGCTTCCGTTACGACTTCCGTTACGACGGGAGCGGTTGTCTCTTCCTCCGAACTGCCGCAGCCGGTCAGAAGAAATGAGGCGGCAAGTGCCACCGCGGTTATCCGGCATTTCCATCTCTTATTCATAGTCTCTGGTATATCCTTTCATAGAAAGTATTTCATCCTGCATCCGTTCCATTTCGAGGCGCTCCTCGTCCTCCATATGGTCATACCCGAATAGATGCAGCATGCTGTGTGCAGTCAGAAATGCAACTTCCCGAAGAAAGCTGTGTCCGAATTCCTCCGCCTGCGTCATGGCCCTTTCCAGGGAAATGACGATATCGCCCAGGAGCAGTTCACCACTGTCCGGATCGAAGTTTTCCACACCGGCATCCTCCAGGAAGGAGAAATCTCCGGGGGTGTCATACTTCAGCATGGGAAATGACAAGACATCCGTGGGGGCATCGATATTCCGGTTTTCCTGATTGATCACGCGGATGGATACATTATCCGTAAGGATCACTTCCACTGTGGATTCATACGGACAGGATACATACTCCAGCGCGCCGTCGATCACGTCGCGGATGATGGTTTCCATTCTTTCCTGCATGGTAGATTCAAAGGAAAGTGTAGGTTCATATTCCCTTGAAATAAAAACTGACATCGGATTCCCCCTGTACATGCCGAAGCAATAAATTTCCGACTACCATTCTACTACATTTGGTAGGATTTGTGAAGAATATTCTTACCTTTTGTGGTTTCTCGGCTGCTCTGTCTGCGGATGTTTCTTTTCATAGACCTCATAGGCCTCAACGATCTTCTGAACCAGCGGATGACGCACCACATCCTTCGAGGTAAGCTCGCAGATCTCAATACCTTCGATCCCTCTTACCACCCGGAGTGCCATGTCCAAACCGCTGGTCATACCCGCCGCCAGGTCCTTCTGACTGGCATCCCCGGTGATGATGGCCTTGGAGCCGAAACCGATACGGGTCAGGAACATCTTCATCTGGGCCGGGGTGGTATTCTGGGCCTCGTCCAGAACGATAAAAGCATTATCCAGTGTACGTCCGCGCATGTATGCCAGGGGTGCCACCTCGATCAGTCCCTTCTCCATATTCTTTGTAAACTGCTCTCCTCCCATGATGTCATACAGTGCATCATAGAGCGGCCGGAGGTAGGGATCGATCTTGGACTGGAGGTCTCCCGGAAGAAATCCGAGACGTTCGCCGGCTTCAATGGCCGGACGGGTCAGGATGATCCGTTCCACTTCATTTTTCTTAAATGCCGTGATGGCCTTTGCCATGGCAAGATATGTTTTCCCCGTACCTGCCGGACCGGTTCCGAAAACGATCATATTCTGATCAATGGCCTCCACATATTTCCTCTGTCCGTAGGTTTTCGGTTTGACGGGTCTTCCCGTAATGCTGTGGCAGATCACGTCCCGGTCCAGGTCGCTGACCCGTTCCGCCCGTTCCTCCATGGCAAGGGAGATGGCATAATCCACCGACTGCTCGGTGATCTCCGATTTTGACTCTGCCATACCTGCCAGATCCTGCAGAACGCGGCAGGCCTGATCCACCCTGTATTCCTCTCCCGAGATCAGAAGCCGGTCCTCGCGGACCACGTAACTGATATCAAATGCCCTCTCCAGCTTCCGTACATTCCGGTCGAACTGACCGAACACCGTCTGCATGCTTCCGGAGGGAAGCGTGATTTCCTTTTCCGTATACCCCATATTCTTATCCTTCTTTATTCCGGTATGGATCCGGATGAGCAACATCCGTATCCCTTAATACATAGCAAAAGTGTAAGTAAAAAGGCACCTCAATACGAGGTGCCCTGAGAATTCATTATTTGTTGAACTTACGCTTCCTTGCAGCCTCAGACTTTTTCTTGCGTCTCACTGAAGGCTTCTCGTAATGCTCTCTCTTGCGAATCTCCTGCTGGATTCCGGCCTTTGCACAGTTTCTCTTGAAACGGCGAAGTGCGCTATCCAGAGTCTCATTCTCTTTCACGATTACGCTCGACAATCTTTATCCCTCCCTCCAGTTGTGGACTCAGCACGGGTCTCCGCCGGAGAACACGTGCATTGGACATTATATATCATAAATGATACCAATGTCAAGATTTTTCTGCTTCATACGGTATATTTTCCGTAGCGGATGCAGGTACATATCCGGCCGGGGAAACCCGGTCATTTCAGCTTCCTCCATGATGAATGCATGGTCATGATCTGACCTTCCGAAGTCGCGGAGATGGTGATGGATGCCATATTGACATCGGTAAAAATGAAGAACTGCTCCGTGTAAAAGGTCTGGTCATTTGCAGAAAATGTATAGACCATATACTTATCGTATCCAACAGGGCTTCCGGTCTTTAAGTCACATTCCTTGACCTTGATGTTCGGGTCCAGCTTCAGGGAGTCGCTGATCTGCTGCTTTGCGTCCTGTACGAAGGCTTCCGGATCCTTTCCGTCGGCAAAAGGTCCGACAAGCATGGATGTGGAACACTGTGTAGCACCATTCCCGCCGTACATGACCATGTATTCCTTTCCTTCTGCCACGATCTCCGGAACACGTGCATTGCTGAAATCCTCTTCCTTGATATCATTTGCCGTAAGGATGTCATCCAGCATGGCGAATTCAAACTTCTCTTCCGGTTTGGTAAAGATCACGTTGAAGCGCTCGTTTTTAAAAGTCGTTTCCGTATAGGTCCCGAGATAATCGGCGTCTCCCGATGCAGGCTCACCCACATCGGACTTGCCACAGGAGACAAGTCCGAAAATGAGCATACACGCAAGAAGCAGGCCGTAGATTCTGTTCTTTCTTTTCATGATGTCCTTCTTTATTTCGTCTGATTCTTTGCTTCTTCCACACCGGCTGCCAGTGCTGCGTCGATTCCGGAAGCGTCCTTACCGCCGGCCTGAGCCATGTTGGGACGTCCGCCGCCGCCACCGCCTACCAGGGGTGCGATCTTCTTTACAATATTTCCGGCATGGATGCCTGCAACAACCGCATCATCACTTGCCATAACCAGAAGATTTACCTTCCCGCCGGCTGCGGACGCAAGGATCACTACGGATTTGCCCAGCTTTGCCTTGAACTCGTCACCCAGGTTCCGGAGCTCGTTCATATCCACATCCGTCAGGGCTACCGGCAGGATGGAGAGATCTCCTTCCTTCACAACATTTCCCATCACATCGGATGCAGCGCTCTTTGCAGCCTCTGCCTTCAGCTTCTGGTTCTCCTGGGTCAGCTTCTTCACTTCCTCAAGGAGCGCTTCGATCCGGGCTACCAGACGGTCCGGCTCGGTCTTTGCAGCAGCTGCCGCAGCCTGCAGATTCTTCTCTACTTCCTTGAAGTATTCAAATGCGCCTTCGCCGGTCAGAGCTTCGATACGGCGTACACCGGCCGAGATACCCTGCTCGGACTGGATCTTGAATGTTCCGATCAGTCCGGTATGAGCCACATGGGTACCACCGCAAAGCTCGATGGAAAAGTCTCCCATGGATACTACACGTACTTCTTCGCCGTACTTCTCCCCGAAAAGAGCCATGGCTCCGGTCTTCTTGGCTTCTTCAATGCCCATGATATTGGTATTTACCGTAAGATCTTCGGCAATTTCCTTATTGACAAGTTCTTCAACTTTGGCAATCTCTTCTGCGGTCATTGCCTGCGTGTGTGAAAAGTCAAAGCGGAGTCTTCCGTCCTCAACCAGAGAACCCTGCTGCTGAACATGATCGCCCAGAACGGTCTTCAGAGCCTTCTGAAGCAGGTGGGTTGCGGAATGGTTGTTGCAGATCAGGCCTCTGCGCTTTGCATCTACGGCAAGCTCTGCCATTTCACCGACGGCGATCACACCGCTTTCGCAGTATCCGATGTGGGCAATCTTGCTTCCGGGTACATGAATGGTATCCTGTACAATAAAAGTACCGTTTTCTGTTCTGATCACACCGCTGTCTCCGGTCTGACCGCCCATGGTACCGTAGAAGGGGGTCTTTCCTACGATCACGGAGCCCATCTCACCTTCGGAGAGGCTGTCTGCCAGCTTCGTGGTACCGTCCTCGGAGGTTGCGGTAAGCGCCAGGATCGTATCCTCACTGACGAGCTTATCATATCCGTCAAAGGTTGATGTCATGGCTGCATCCAGCTGTTCGTAAACCGTTGCATCCGCTCCCATGTAGTTGGATACCTTCCGTGCGGTACGTGCCTTGATCCGCTGCTCTTCCATGCATGCGGTAAATCCGTCCTCATCCACGGTGATTCCTTCCTCTGCCAGGATCTCTCTTGTCAGATCAAGTGGGAATCCGTAGGTGTCATACAGCTTAAATGCCTTCTCACCGGACAACTGCTTCTCGCCGGCTGCGGACATTTCCTTCTTATAATCCGCCAGGATGCCGAGACCCTGATCGATGGTCTTGTTGAAATTCTCTTCCTCCTTGCCAAGAACCGCAAAGATATGTGCCTTCTTCTCTTCCAGTTCCGGATATGCATCCCTGGAGTTCTCGATCACGGTTGCAGCCACATCATGCAGGAAAGCACCCTTGATGCCGAGAAGTCTGCCGTGACGTGCCGCACGACGGAGCAGACGACGCATTACATAGCCCCGGCCTTCGTTGGAGGGCATGATACCGTCGGAAGCCATGAAAGTTACGGAACGGATGTGATCCGTAATGACACGGATGGAAACATCGGACTCATACTTGGAGCCGTATGCCACACCGGCCAGCTCGGAGATCTTGTCACGGATCGCCTTAATGGTATCCACATCAAAAATGGAATCCACATCCTGAACTACAACGGCCAGACGCTCCAGACCCATTCCGGTATCAATATTCTTCTGCTTCAGGGTTTCGTAATTGCCCTTGCCGTCATTTTCGAACTGGGTAAATACGTTGTTCCAGACTTCCATGTAACGGTCGCAGTCACAGCCTACCGTACAGTCCGGCTTGCCGCAGCCGAAACGTTCGCCACGGTCATAATAGATCTCGGAACAGGGGCCACAGGGACCTGCGCCGTGTTCCCAGAAGTTGTCGGCCTTGCCGAAACGGAAGATCCGCTCTGCCGGGATTCCCACTTCTTTGTTCCAGATATCAAATGCTTCATCATCATCCCGATAGATGGACGGATACAGACGGTCTGCCTCCAGTCCCACAACTTCCGTAAGGAATTCCCAGGACCAGGCGATGGCTTCATGCTTGAAATAATCGCCGAAGGAGAAGTTTCCGAGCATTTCGAAGAAGGTACCGTGCCGGGCGGTCTTACCTACGTTCTCAATATCGCCGGTACGGATACATTTCTGGCAGGTGGTCACTCTCCGTCTCGGAGGAATCTCCTGTCCCGTAAAATAGGGCTTCAGCGGTGCCATACCTGCATTGATCAGCAGCAGGCTGTTATCATTGTGCGGAACCAGAGAGAAACTTTTCATCCGAAGATGTTCCTTGCTCTCAAAAAACTTCAGGTACATTTCTCTCAGTTCGTTTACTCCATACTTCTTCACTGTTTATTCTCCTCCATTGTCTCCTCTGTCATCTGAGAAGTCTTTTTATCCTTTGCCTTTCTCCACTTGGTGCCCGCGATAAAACCAAGGACAGCAAGTACCAGAAAGACGCCGTATTTGATCAGATAAGTGCCAAGTTCGGCCCATACTTCACCCATTTTATTTACCTCGTTCTTCTATTTATCGACGCTCGGCAAGTTCCCGGATCACTTCCGTCCAGGTGGTATCCCGTTCCGCCATCAGTACCATCAGGTGGTACAGCAGATCCGAGATCTCGTATTTCAGTTCATCCTTGTCCGGATTCTTGGCTGCGATCACAACCTCGGTGCATTCCTCACCCACCTTCTTCAGGATCTTATCAATACCCTTATCGAAGAGGTAATTGGTGTAGGAGCCTTCCTTCGGATGCTTCTTCCGGTCCATGATCACGTCGTAGACATCCTGGAATACGGTCAGCGGATTGGTGTCATTGTATTCCTTCTCCACCAGAGGTGTGTAGAAGCAGCTGCGGTTGCCGGTATGGCAGGCAGCACCCACCTGGGAGACCTTCGCCAGAATGGTATCCCTGTCACAGTCAATGGAAAGAGACTTGACATACTGGAAATGTCCGCTGGTCTCACCCTTGGTCCAGAGTTCATTTCTGCTCCTGGAGAAATACGTCATACGTCCGGTCTCCAGGGTCTTTCCGAAGGATTCTTCATTCATATAAGCCATCATAAGGACTTCCCTGGTCTTATAATCCTGTACGATACAGGGGATCAGGCCCTTCTCGTCCGTTTTGAACTCGGAGAAGGGAACCGCGCTCTCATAGAGATTTACGGGAACTCCCGCGTCCTTACAAGCCAGCTTCAGCTGCATCACATCATGCTGCTGCAGGTTGTAGAGGCTGATGGTCTCTGCATCGGTATCGTTCAGAAGTTCGGCGATCTCAGGTCCTTCCGTGCTGTAGGAAGATACAATGATCGGAAGTCCCACTTCCTTCTTTACCTGCTTTACATACTCATTATAACGGTTCAGCTTTCCGTAATGCACTAGAAGGAGTTCTCCTGCTCCGGCTTCCTTCAGGGCCTTTCCGTAAGTCACCGGATCCTCACAGTCCGTAAGATCGATGGTGACGATGATACGGTCGGATCCGAAGCGCTCGGATGCTTCCTTCACAATGGATATATCGTTCAGCGGGGCGGATTTCATGCAGACCTTGGATGCTCCTGCATAAAGCAGCTTCTTCACATCCTCCAGTCTCCTGACACCGCCGCAGGCGATGATCGGGATATCAACCTCCCTTGCGATTTCCTTGATCACGGGAATGTTCTTCTCAAGTCCCTCCCTGGATGCCTTGCTGTCGAAAAATGCCACCGCATCCGCACCGGTATCATTATAGAATTTTGCTTCCTCCACCGGATTATCCAGTGTAACACAGGGAATGATCTTTACCTTTCCGTCCATGTTCAAACCTCCTGGTATATTTCTGCAGCCCTGTCCGTATCCTAAAATCCGGATCATGCTGCTGCGATTACAGAGAACCCTTGGTAGAAAGGATATCTCCCTTCAGCCGTTCGTCGATCCTTGTTGCCAGATCCAGTGCATTTGCAAATGCCTTGAATGCGGCTTCGATGATGTGGTGATTGTTGGATCCGGACAGCTGTTTCAAATGCAGATTCATTTCTCCCGCATAGGATACGGCATAGAAGAATTCCTTCACCATTTCCGTATCAAAGTAGCCCACCTTCGGAACGGTGAGATCCAGATCATAGCTAAGATACGGACG
>JAFRWY010000111.1 GCA_017437905.1 Eubacterium sp. | reverse complement strand
TGGTACAGAGATGTGCATGCCTGGTGATAACGTTGAGATGAGCATCGAGCTGATCCATCCGGTAGCTATGGAGTCTGGTCTTCGTTTCGCTATCCGTGAGGGTGGTAGAACCGTAGGTTCCGGATCCGTTGTAACCATCGTTGAGTAATCAACAACGTTAATATCCATCTCCCTGTGGAATTCCACAGGGGGATTTTTTGTTTGAGAGTCAGCCAAAGAGACGCAGGCAGATGAGAACCTAACGGACAGGTTTCACGCGCGACACCGTTCGCACTCCATTTCACGACGTAGCGGTTTCATGCCGGATTATGCGTAATCAGCTCCTCCGGATGCTTCTTACTCATAATCCGGCACACTAGGACATCGTATCTCGCTTTGCTCGAACGATGTCCAGTGCCGACGTCGCTCAATGGTCGCGCTTAGAAACCGTCCTGCGGTTCTGATTCATCTGCCTGCTGTGTGGCACAACAATATCGGAAATCAAGGAGACAACCCAAAGAAACATACATAATGAACATGAATTAGAGATTAGTTACATGCACCGAGAACAGAGGGACCGGATAGTACGACATTTCCCATGGCGTACTATCCGGTCCCTTTGTTTGACGGTGCTCCATGTCCCTATGTTTATGACGGTGCTCCATGTCCCTATGTTTATCGGTGCAATAGTCTCCGGAACATATGAAAACCCCCACGGACAGGAACCGTGGGGGTTCGTTGGTTCTTGTGGGTTTTGACGAAGATTATCACGGATCAACGTTGTCGACGCCGTCTACGATGATGCGGCCGCGGCCGTGGGTCTTGCCGTAGTACATAGCCTTATCGGAACGATCCAGCGTAAGGTTGGTATCCTGTACGGTGGTGGGGTAGTTTGCCACACCGAGGCTGGTGTTGATGTTGATCTCGTAATCTTCAAAATGGATCGTTGTGGTACGGATCTTTTCATGCAACTCGGCTGCGATCTCTTTAGCCTTCTCCAGAGGTGTATCCTGAAGGATGAGGAGGAATTCCTCGCCGCCGAAGCGGACTGCCATACCACCGTATTTCTTTGCCACTTCCCAGTCGGAACGGGCTACCGAACGGATCGCCTCATCACCGGCCAGATGGCCGTAGGTATCATTTACATTCTTGAAGTGGTCGATATCCAGCATAAGGACGGAGATCGTACCGCCATTTTGCTTTGCAGAATTCAGCATATCCGGATAAACCTGATTGAAGTAGATACGGTTGTAGATCTTGGTAAGACCATCCTTCTTCGCCATATCCTCGGTTGTAAGATACAGCCGGTCCTTGATCATGGCGGTTGTCAGATCACCGATGGTGGTCTTGTAGAAGTCATAGCCGCCGTAGAAGAAGTCGTATTTCTCACCGGCGATCACCATAACGCCGTACAACTGATCCTGCTCGTACGCGGGGATTGCGGAGATACAGCATCCTCTGCGCTCGAAGTAGGGGAGGAACTGATCGTAATTATCACAGATCACAAGAGGATCGCGGGATCCGCTCCGCTTGAACTCTTCGAAGATCTGATAGGTTTCCTTCTTCAGGCGTTCCCGCCCATAGTTCTTATCGGTATAAGCCTCAAAGATGATATCCTCGTTCAGGCAGACATCCTTTTCGATCAGGAAGCAGCAGATGTTTGCATTCTTTAACTCAACCAGCTTCTGAACCATGAACTGTAAACTGTCGGACAGATCAAAGGTAGAAGTGAAATGGGATGTGATCTCGATCAGTGCGTGGGTTTCTTCGCTGCGCTTCTTCAGATCGGACAGCGCATCGTTTAACTGTACACGCTGATAATTGATGGTTTCGTTTACTTCCTCCAGACGCTGCTGCATCTCAACCAGTCCGGAGTTCTCTTCCTCCACATCCAGGTTACGGAAGAAGATATGCGTGTACTGCTTGTCCATGTAGATCATACTCTGGATCGTGATCTGACGGAGCAGATGAACCAGCGGGAAGAGTGCGGCGCCGGCGATCAGGATCAGGATCGCGATAGCTTTGTCGAACAAAGCACGGAACGGCAGCACCATGGCCAGCATCAGCATCGTCGTAAAGAAGAAATAATCACGATAGGTGATCATGATGTCGTAGACATCATTCAGCAGTACGCTCTCGCAGATCATCAGGATACCGTAGACCAGGAACGACCCCAGGAGAGGGATCGGAATGGATCCGATGAAAGCACCGCCGATCAGTCCGCCCAGGTAAACAAATACCTTGTAGACGTAGATCCCGGAGTAGTATTCCTTCCGCTGGCTGTATCGCTGATAGAAGAGATCGAAGACGAAGCAGGCAACACATAGAACGAGATAGAAGATCATCGTTGCTATGGTGGTGCCGTCATCGATGAAATATGCGATCACAGTGGATGCGGCCAGGAAAAACAGGATGACCCTGTGGAACTTCCTGGAGGATTCAAGATACGTGTTTTTCAAGATAGTCAGCATAACTTCTCCTATCCGGTGCCGGTGCATCGGAGGATACGCTCCGTGCTTCAGCAGCCTTGCTTTAGTTGTTTCTTATGCTCATACATGCGGCTGTCAGCCAATTGCTCCTGTTCCTCAAGATTCTTGTCACGACAGTGGTAGACCGACATGCCGTAGGCAATCTGCAGAGGGACAGGGGATAGATTGCTGTCATTGTGTTTCTGTATCTGTTCCTTCATCAGCTTCTCGCCCTTTTCAAAGGCAAGGAGCAGTTCTGATTCCCGTTTCGGGTCCGGAGAGAAAAGGATTGCGAAGAATTCATCTCCGCCGGTCCGGAAGATCCAGTCCGTTTCTCCGAAGCTTTTGTCTATAATGGAGGCGCCGTGGCGGATGAAATCATCGCCGGCCTTGTGTCCGTAGGTATCATTTACCTTCTTCAGGTAGTTGATATCAAAGACCGTAAGAACCGCTACGCCTTCGGATTCGTGTTTTAATGCAAATTCATGTTCGTTCAGACTGGTACGGTTCTTCAGTCCGGTAAGCCCGTCCACATGCGCCAGACGCTCCATGACATCGGCCTCGTGGCTTTTCTCGGAGATTTCGATGAACCGGTTCAACTCGTGGCCTGCAAGGATCGTTACGAAGATCAGCAGACCGACACGGGAGAAGCGGGCCATGTCAGCGCTGTCGGAAAAATAGTAAAGCACCAGATCCACAAGGCCCGTGAGTACCAGAATGCCGAATGCGATCAAAGTGGTATAATCCCGGGACTCCCCCTGCTCCGGTTTCCTGCGCAGGCTCCCGATCAGCATCTGGATCGCAAAGACTACAGCCAGGATCAGGGAGAAATGCGTTATGAAGAGGAAGGCGTGGAAGTCTTTCTTCAAAATGAAGATGCCGATCATATACATGATCAGATTCATGATCACGATAAGATGGATCGGTAGTACCAGCCGGCTCTTCGGTCTGCCGGTGAGGCAGGCCACAAGCGTTATACCACTGGCGGGCAGAACCATCAGTGAAAGGTAATTCACCAGACGGACCATACCCGGATTGCCGGTGATGATCTGGATGACGTAGGTTCCGGTCGCTGTCCAGAGACTTAAGGTTATGGCCAGGAGGCCAAGTGCAATGGTCTCCAGCTGCAACTCATGATCCTTGCTGAAGAAGATTCCCAGCAATGTGATCAGGATTCCCAGTGCAAAGATCAGGAAGGAGATCAGGAATTTCGGCAGTTCCCTCCGGATCGTCTTACGGTAGAAGGCATCTCCGGAATCGAGACTGGCTTCCCGGAATCCGACGAACATCGAGGTGTCAAGTCCTTTTCCCCGGATCCTGAGTACGGAATCCGGCTCCGCTCCGGAGAGTTCAATGGCATGAAGATCATTGCCATAAGTTTTTCCATATAAAGTTCGTATTACGGGGGTGTAGGAATAGATCTGCCGGTCATCCAGGAAGACTTCGAAATCAACATTTGTACTGATCAGACAAAGCTCGGTTCCGGGATCCATGGATTCCGGGAGCCGGCGGGTGACTTCGAAAGCATCCCCGTTCAGAGTGAGGTCGTCAAGCTTGGCAGCGGAACCGTCCTCGTACTTCCACCCGGAAACCGCCTCTGTAGAAGTTACGGTCGGGCTTCCTGAAGTGTATTCGGTGATACATGCCGCTACCAGCGATGCCAGCAGTAAGATGCCAAAGCAAAGGAGGCAGATAAAGTAGAAACGCTTCATATCAGTCTCCCCCTTCAGACTACATTTAGTGCTACTTCCCCCATAGTCCATTTTACCAAAAAAATGATATGTATTCAATTCCTTTTTCATTTCAGGATTGTAAAAAAGTACAAATCCGATTATCATATTTAGGAAAAATGACAAGGAGGCGGCAGGATATGCTGATCGGCGGTAAATTCATCCCGGATGCGGAGGGACATGTGCATATCATGGGGATCCTGAACCTGACACCGGATTCATTCTCGGACGGCGGAAATTACATGGAAATGGACAAAGCTCTGTTTCATACGGAGGAGATGATCCGGGAGGGCGCGGAGGTGATCGATCTGGGGGCGGAGAGTACACGGCCGGGGTATATTCCCGTATCTGCAAAGGAAGAAACGGAGCGTCTGGTTTCGGTGCTCCGGGGGATCAGGAAGCGGTTTGACATTCCGGTGTCCGTGGATACCTACAAGGCGCGTGTCATGGATGCGGCATTTTCGGAAGGGGCGGATATCGGAAATGATATCTGGGGCTTCCGGTATGAGGAACTGCATCCGGAAGCCGTGGATCCGGACTTTCCCCTTTCCATGGCCGAAGTGGTTGCAAAGCACGGGAAACCGGTGGTACTGATGCATAATGATCTTCTGGAACGAAAGGCGGATCTTCGGAGAGAGGAGCAGTGGCAGCGCTCCGGCGTTTCGGAACAGGGAAGGAGTGACGTCCTGATCCGTGTACGTGACGGACTCCATCGTTCGCTTGAGATTGCGGCGTCTGCCGGAATAAAAAAGGAAAATATCCTTCTGGATCCCGGAGTGGGATTTGCAAAGACGATGGAGGAGAACCAGAGGGTTCTGGCCGGGCTTTCCTGTATCCGGGAACCTGGCTGCGGCATGCTGCTCGGAGCGTCCAGAAAATCGGTGATCGGAGACACCCTGCAGCTTCCGCCGGAAGAGCGGGAGGAGGGAACCATCGTTACTTCGATCCTGGCTGCAGAGGCCGGATATGATTTTGTCCGGGTGCATGATGTGAAAAAGAACCGGCGCGCGCTGGATTTCTATGAGAGGATCATGGAAAGACGAAGTATCTGACACCTCGGGAACCGTTGTAAAATGGGAGTTTTCGGACGGATGATACGGCAAAATGCCCAAAAGACGGGAGTTTTATGTAACCTAAACGGGAAAAACCGCGTGAAACCGGCTAAATTTTGCGCTTTTTTTCACAAAAATCTACAATATCTTGTGGAAAAGTATTGAAATATAGAGAAAAGGGTTGTATAATAGCGCTTGTATTTAAATACAAATCCTATTTATGAAAGGAAGCAGGGAACTATGAACAAAACAGAACTTGTAGCAGCAATTGCTGAAGAGGCTCAGATCTCCAAGAAGGATGCAGAAGCTGCAGTAAAAGCTTTTGTAGAAGTTGTATCTGACGAGCTTCAGAAGGACGGTAAGGTTCAGCTGATCGGCTTTGGTACCTTTGAGGTAGGCAAGAGAGCAGCTCGTACAGGCCGCAATCCGCAGACCGGTGAGTCCATCAAGATCAAGGCAGCTAAGCAGCCGAAGTTCAAGGCTGGCGCAGCTCTGAAGGAGAAGGTAAACAGCAAGCCGGCAAAGAAGGCTAAGAAGAAATAAGCATTTGCGACAAAACCCCGGTCGTTTATCGGCCGGGGTTCTTCTTGTTATTGTTCCATCCGGACCGGGAGATCGCCTTCCGGCAGGATTTTACCCGCCACCTGAGAGGTGGGGGGTCTCCCCCTGAGATAAAACACAAAATGATAGTAGGTATATACCGGGTTTTATGGTATAATACATACGTGATAGTCTGTCCGGTGATCCGGAGAAACTGTCCGAGTACCCGCACCAGAGGGCATTTATGGGAGTGACAGAGCCGATTAAAGGCGTGACGGAAACCTATTATTATGGAAATTATACACCGGTCGGCGACATACTTGTGACGGCGATCTGTTTGGTGTGTCTGATCCTTATGGCCATCGCCTATATCGCCAAAAGCCGCACCTACACGATCTTCCGGTTACAGCTTGCGATCCTGATGCTGGCGGCTTTCTCAAGCATATCCTTCCATGTCCTTCTTTCGAAGGTGGATACGGTTCCGCATACTGCAGTCATGCTGCTGTATGCCACATATCACAGCCTTCTGTATGTGGATCTGTTCCTGTATGTGGTTTATATCAAGGAACAGATGCATTTGGGGCGCGACACCGTGCTCCATTGTGTGATCCCCGCGGGAGGCATAACGGCAGTCCTGTGTCTTCTGGAGTATATATCCATTCCGCTGCATCTCGGTTTTCATATCCATGAGGACGGCAGGATCGCGGAGGGTGGTAATATCTTCTATGTAGGATATCCGCTGCTCTGTTCGATCATCATTTATCTGCTGATCCGTTACCGGAACCGGTTGTATAAGCAGGTCATGCGGGGAGTGTTCGGAAGTGCCATCATGGCTTTTACGATCCTGGCCCTGCAGCAGATTTTCAAACAGACATCCTTTACGATCGCCACCTTCCTTTTCCCGCTGATCGCAGTGCTTTATATGATGCATTCCCACCCCTACAATCTGGAGATGGGTGCCGTCGACGCTTCTGCATTTGAAGAAATGGTGGTGGATCAGTATTCACGCAACCGGAAGCTGCTTTTCATGAGTCTCTTCTTTATCGAACTGGATGATGAGGGGAAGGAGTATCCTGAGGAGGTAAAGAACCAGATCCGGAGATTCGCTGCGGAATTCCTCCGGGGAGCCACACTGTTCCAGGTAAGCAACGGACGCATGGTGCTGGTGGCGGACCTTGCAAAGAACGCTGATTATGAGCATACGGTGAACCGGATGCTGAATCAGTTTGACCGGGAATTCCCCAGGTACCGGCTGCCCTTTAAGATCCTGATCTTCCAGTCCATTGACAAGGTCAGTGAGGAAAGGGACTATGTCAGTCTGATCCGGTACGTGGAAGGACTCATGGAGGAGAATACGGTCCGATTCCTGTCGGAAGAGGATATCAAGGCATATCAGAGACGGAAATATATTCTTTCCGAGATGCAGGATATCTGCAGGCACGGCAATCTGGATGACCCGCGTGTGGAGGTCTTCTGTCAGCCGGTTCTGAATATCGATACCGGGTTCTATGATACGGCGGAGGCGCTGATGCGGCTGAATCTGCCGGATACGGGAATGGTCTTCCCGGATGTATTTATACCCATAGCGGAGGAACAGATGCTGATCCACCAGCTGAGTCTGGTGATCCTGCATAAGACATGCAACAGGATCCATGAAATGATGGAGGGGGGCTACCGGATCGTCCGGATCTCGGTGAATATTTCCGCATTGGAGCTTCGGGATGATAATTTCTGTAAGGATATCGGACGGGTGATCCGGGACTCCGGAATCCCCTTCGGCAAGATCGCCATCGAGCTTACGGAGAGCCGGAGTGAGAGTGATTTCATGATCATGAAGTCGAAGATCGATGAACTGAAGGAGAACGGGATCAAGTTTTATCTGGATGATTTCGGGACCGGTTATTCCAACTTCGAACGTATCATGGAGCTTCCCTTTGATATCATCAAGTTTGACCGGTCCATGGTGCAGGCATCGGCTGCGGATCAGAAGTCGGAAATGATGGTCAGCCATCTGGCGCAGATGTTCAGCGACATGAATTATGCGGTTCTCTATGAAGGCGTGGAAACCCAGGATGACGAAAGCCGCTGCAGGAAGATGGATGCCAAGTATCTTCAGGGCTATAAGTATTCCAAGCCGATCCCCATCGAACGACTGACGGAATATTTCCGGAAGAGCGAAGCCCCGGGGGAAGTGTCGGAATCTTCGCTTTGAGCAGCGGAGCGGCAAAGAAACCGAACTGCCGGGTTATGATACGGCGGGCGGTATGTCACTTTGAGCCGCAGAACGGCGAAGAATCTCAAATGAATATTGGGACCGGAAAGAGTGGTTCGTGCAGGAATACGCGGATCATTTCCCCGGCCCTGTAGATAATTATAATTTAAGCGCAGGAGATTACAGAGAATGTGTGGATTTTCAGGTTACTTTGGAACAGGAGAGTATGACCGGGAGGAGGTTGTCCGGAAGATGAGTGAGAAGATCGCTCACCGGGGACCGGACGGAGACGGTATCTTTGTGGATGATCACGTGGCGCTGGGACACCGGCGGCTTAGTATCATCGATCTGGAATACGGGATCCAGCCCATGTTCAGTGCGGACAAAAGATACGTCATCGTATTCAACGGAGAGATCTATAACTATAAGGACATCCAGAGGAAGCTGTCCAAGGATCACGGCGTTACATTTCAGACGAATTCCGATACGGAGGCGATCCTGCAGACCTATCAGATCTATGGAGAGAAGACCGCATCCCTGCTTCGCGGCATGTTCGCATTTGTGATCTATGACACGAAGGAGCATAAGATCTACGGAGCCCGGGATGCATTCGGGATCAAGCCCTTTTACTATGCGAAAATGAAGGACACACTGCTGTTCGGATCGGAGATCAAGTCCTTCCTGCCGCATCCGGCGTTCAAAAAGGAAGTGAACCGGGAAGCACTGAAGATGTATCTTGTGTTCCAGTATTCTCCCATGAAGGAGACTCTGTTCCGGAACGTCTACAAACTGGAGCCGGGCAATTATTTCACCTATGACGGTGAACGGATGAAGACACAGCAGTATTTCAATGCATCCTTCCGCCCGAAGGAAATGACGGAGGAAGAGGCTGCAGAGGGCATCTTCAAGGAAGTGGATAATTCCGTGAAGTATCATCTGATCGCGGATGTTGAGGTCGGTTCCTTCCTGTCCGGCGGTGTGGATTCCAGTTTTATCGCCACCATGGCACGCCCGGACAAGACCTACTCCGTAGGCTTTAAGACCGACGGATTTGACGAGAGCATGGACGCGAAGGCACTCTGTGATATCCTGAAGATCAAGAACAAACGGCGGGAGATCACGGCGGATGAGTTCTTTGAGGCACTTCCGGCGGTACAGTACCAGTCGGATGAACCCCATGCGAACCTGTCGGCAGTACCGCTGTATTTCCTCTCCGAAATGGCTGCACAGGATCTGAAGGTCGTGCTGTCCGGCGAGGGGGCGGATGAGTTCTTCGGCGGTTATGAAACCTATCACGGAAGCAAGTCCGGAAATGTATATAAGAAGATCATGCCCCGGAAGATCCGGAAGAAGATCGGACAGTGGATCGGTGACCGGGATCACCGCGGCCTGAATTTCTTCAAGCGGAATGCCCTGAATCTGGAGGATTCCTATATCGGCCAGGCATTCATCATGGACAACGAACAGGCAAATGAACTGCTGCAGGAGAACTATCGCAGCGATATCACCTATCAGGACGTGACACGTCCCTATTTTGAGAAGGTGAAGGGCCGGGACGAGTTGCATAAGAAGATGTATCTGGATATGCACCTCTGGCTTCCGAATGATATCCTGCTGAAAGCGGATAAGATGACCATGGCACATTCCCTGGAGCTTCGTGTTCCTTATCTGGACAGGAAGGTCTGGAGTTATGCCAGAACGCTTCCTTCGAACCTGCTGCTTGACGATCATCAGACGAAGACCGTCTTCCGGAAGAGTTCCGACAAGGTACTGCCGGAGGAGTGGGTAAAGCGGAAGAAGAAGGGCTTCCCGGTGCCGATCCGTCAGTGGCTCTGGGAAGAGAAGTATGCTTCGAAGTTCCGTGAAATGTTCAATCAGCCCTTTGCATCTGAGTTTTTCCACACGGATATACTGCTGCAGTGGCTGAAGGACCATCAGGAGAAGAAGGCCAACAATCAGAGAAAGCTTTACACGGTTTGTGCATTCCTGCTCTGGTATAAAGCATATTTTGTTGACGAAGCATAATACTGAATCAAAGATGTTATCCTGAGCGAAGCGAAGGATCTAAAACACTATGGGGGGACTAAATATGGACTATAATATCACCGACACCATCCGTTACATCGGAGTCAATGACAGGGACCTGGATCTTTTCGAGAGCCAGTACGAAGTGCCCAACGGCATGGCTTATAATTCCTATCTCATTCTGGATGAGAAGGTCTGCATCATGGATACCGTGGATGAACGCGGAGCTGATGCATGGGTGGAGAACCTGACGAAGGAACTGGGCGGAAGAACACCGGACTATGTGGTGATCCAGCACATGGAGCCGGATCATACCGGGAGCCTGCAGCGGCTGATCTCCCTGTATCCGGACATTCAGCTGGTAGGAAATGCGAAGACCTTCCAGATGCTTCCGCAGTTCTATCCCATCGATGTGTCGGAGAAGACCGTGACAGTGAAGGAGGGGGATACCCTGTCTCTCGGAAGTCACACACTTCAGTTCTTTATGGCACCCATGATCCACTGGCCGGAGGTCATGATGACCTACGAGCAGACGGAGAAGGTGTTCTTTGCCGCGGATGCATTTGGCAAGTTCGGGACGTTGGATACGGATGAGGACTGGGCCTGTGAGGCACGCAGATATTATATCAATATCGTCGGCAAATACGGTGCGCCCGTACAGGCACTGCTGAAGAAGGCGGCTGCACTGGATATCGCCGTGATCGCACCGCTGCACGGACCGATCCTCACCGGGAAACTTGGATACTATATCGATCTTTACAATACCTGGAGCAGCTATAAAGCGGAGAGCAAGGGCGTCTTTATCGCCGTAGCTTCGATCCACGGAAATACACTTGCCGCCGCGAAGAAACTGGAAGAGCTTCTTCTGGCGAAGGGAGAGGAGCGTGTGGTTGTCAGCGAGATCTCCCGTGAGGATATGGCGGAGATCGTGGAGGATGCCTTCCGGCATGACAGGATCGTACTTGCGGCTTCCAGCTATGACGCAGGAGTATTCCTTCCGATGCATGACCTGTTGACACACCTTTCCTACAAGGGCTTCCAGAACCGGAAGGTGGGACTGCTGGAGAACGGCTCCTGGGCACCCAGTGCGGCAAAGACCATGCGCGGCCTGCTGGAGCCCATGAAGAATGTTGAGATCCTGGAGCCGGTGGTTACGATCCGTTCTTCCATGAAGGAGACAGATCTTCCGCAGCTGGAGGCATTGGCGGATGCACTGATCGCAGCTGCGGAATGACGCGGCTTTGTCAGGAAATAAAGGTACAGTCTGTACGGCGGAGTATGACGGGACAGCGGAATGAAAGAATACTTGCGGGATTCCGGGGACTGTGATAGAATGATTCGGCGGGTTAAAATATCTGCATGAAGTAGTTTTTTGAACTATATCAAGGAGTATGTGATATGGCGGATTATATCGTAAGCTGCGAGTCTGCAGCGGATCTTTCTCCGGAATGGATGGAGAAAAGAGATCTGAAGTATATTTGTTTTACCTTCAGTCTGAACGGAACAGAGTATAAGGATGATCTGTGGGCCTCCATGGAGCCGGATGAACTGTACCGGCGGATGCTGGCCGGTGAGGAGGCAAAGACCTCACAGGTTGGTCTTTCGGAGTATCTGGATCATTTCCGGGAATATCTGAAGGAAGGAAAGGATCTTCTTCACTGCACCCTGTCGACCGGTATCTCCGGAACCTACAATGCGGCAGTTCTGGCGGCAAGCCAGCTGCGTGATGAATTTCCGGACAGGAAGATCTATGTGATCGATTCCCTGGCGGCTTCTTCCGGTTACGGCCTTCTGATGGATAAGATCGCCGACATGAGAGATTCCGGAATGGGTGTCGAAGAACTGGCAGCGTGGACGGAAGCTCATAAGCTGAATGCGGTACACTGGTTCTTCTCCACGGATCTTACCTTCTATATCCGCGGCGGCCGTGTATCCAAGACCGCAGGCTTTGTGGGACAGGTGCTTTCCATCTGCCCGCTTCTGAATGTGGATTATAAGGGAAGACTGATCCCGAGAGAGAAGGTCCGCACGAAGAAGAAGGTTCTGAAGCGTCAGCTGGAGAAAATGATCGAGCTTGCCGATAACGGTCTGGACTATAACGATACCTGCTTTATATCTCATTCAAATGATCCGGTTGCGGGCGAGGAAATGCGGACTCTGGTGGAGGAGACATTCCCGAATCTGAAGGGGAAGGTTCAGCTGTTCCCCATCGGTGCCACCGTTGGTGCGCATACCGGTCCCGGAACCATAGCGCTGTTCTTCTGGGGTAAGAAGAGAGAAGACTGATCCGAAAAGGACGGTTCCAATGAGGGATGGATCCGGAAATATCAGATAATAATACCGGGGACAGGTGTGGATTTTTACATCTGTCCCCGGTATTTTTATGTCTTCTGGTTATGGCGGTATCCGTCCCGGCGGTACGCCCGTACCTGCCCCGCGGTTAACCGGCTCAATGATTGCACGGAGCTACTCGGATTTCAGCACCTCTGTCTCTTCATAGGCTATGGAAGGAACTGCCGTCAGTACTTCGGTTTCTCCATAGGCCAGTGTCGGGTCGATGGGTTCGGCCTCCGGCATATGCTTATCGATCCAGTCTGCGATATCTGCATAGACGATGGCATTATCGGTCTCATTCAGGATTTCATGACGGTCTTCCGGATAGAGCTTGCACTCCACATCCACGATGCCGGCCTTGACGTACATGTCATACACCTTCTTTACGGACTTGCCCAGTGCACCCACGGGGTCGTCCTCGCCGGATGCGATCAGGATCGGAAGCTCCTTCGGGATCGCCTGGATATTTCTCCTCTGGTTGCAGAAGAGTACGGTGGAGAGCAGAGCCTCATAGCCGTTCAGTGTGAAACTGAAGGTGCAGAGCGGATTCTGATAGTAGGCTTCCACAATGTCTGTCCGCTTGGTCAGCCAGCTCTTCTCCGGATCCTCTCCGGTGGTATCGAATTTCTTATAATTTGAGTTGTAAAGCAGGCTCTTCAGCTTCTCGTCACGATAATCCCAGCCGTGGATCTTCGCCATGGAACGGATCATGACCAGACCTGCGGTGCAGGCGGCATCCGCTTCCTGGCCGGTACCGGTCAGAATAACGCCGGTCAGTCCCTCACCCTGTGTGGAAAGGTATCTGCGGAGCAGATAGGAGCCCATACTGTGTCCCAGCATGAAATACGGCAGGTTCGGATACTGCGTTTTCATGAAAATGCGGAGACGGTGGATATCCTGTAACAGGATACGGGAGGGATCTCCCTCTGCAAAGAAGCCGAACTTCTCCGGATCACTCACGGATTCACCGTGCCCCAGATGATCGTGACCGACAACCACATAACCCTGTTCGGCAAGATACCGGGCAAAATCATCGTAGCGGTCGATGTACTCGACCATACCGTGGATCAGCTGTACGATTCCCTTTGGCTTCAGAGTGTCATGCTGCCAGAGGATCGCATGGATCTTTGTGGCACCATCGGTGGATAGAAATCGCATGTGTTTTTTCATAGTCAGCTACCCCCTTATTGTTTTTGTCCCCCAAATTCTTATAACCGTTTACGAATTGAATCTTGCCTGCTGACCCTCGATCAGAGCGGCATCCTCAAAGTAGTTGATCCGCATGGCTTCCTTGACCTCCGCAAGAGTTGCATCAGCAGCCTTCCGGGCAGCCTCGGTTCCTTCCTTCAGGATCTCATATACAGCCGGAATATCCTTCTCATACTCGGCACGTCTTGCACGGATCGGCGCCAGCTCCTGGTTCAGAACCTTCATCAGGAATTTCTTCACCTTCACATCACCGAGACCGCCGCGACGGTAGTGATCCTTCATTTCATCCAGATTCTTGTAATCCGGACAGAACTTTTCAAAATCCTCATCCTTGCAGAAGGCGTCCAGATAAGTAAATACCGTATTGCCCTCCACCTTTCCGGGATCGGAAACCTGCAGATGTCCCGGATCCGTGAACATGGTCATGACCTTCTTGTTCACTTCCTCTTCGGAGTCGGAGAGATAGATGCAATTGCCCAGAGACTTGCTCATTTTCGCCTTACCGTCCGTACCCGGAAGACGGGAGCAGACGGAATTCTTCGGGATCAGGGCTTCGGGCTCAACCAGGGTCTCACCGTACAGGGAGTTGAACTTCCGTACGATCTCTCTGGCCTGCTCCAGCATGGGCAGCTGATCCTCGCCTACCGGAACCACCGTTGCTTTAAAGGCAGTGATATCCGAGGTCTGGCTGACCGGATAGGTGAAGAAGCCGGCGGGAATGCTTGCTTCGAAGTTTCTCTGCTGGATCTCCGCTTTTACCGTGGGATTCCGCTCCAGACGGGATACGGTTACCAGGTTCATATAGTAAAATGTGAGCTCGGTCAGAGCGGACAACTGTGACTGGATAAAGATGTGTACCTTCGACGGATCCAGACCTGCGGACAGATAGTCAAGGGCTACCTCGATGATGTTGTCCCGGATCTTGTCCGGATTGTCAAAGTTGTCCGTCAGAGCCTGTGCATCGGCGATCATGATGAAAATATCATCAAATTCTCCGGAATTCTGCAGCTCAACGCGGCGCTTCAAGGAGCCTACATAGTGGCCAAGGTGCAGTTTCCCGGTGGGACGGTCTCCAGTCAGAATGATCTTCTTCATAATGTAATTAACCTCTTCTCTGCAGGCGGGTCAGCCCTTCGCCTGCGCATTTCTGTAAATGCCGCATAGCATATGCTCCGGCGGCATGGCGGTGCGTGTGACCGGATTCTTTGTTGTGCCGGTCACACCTCTCTCCATGATAATGATTTCAATGGGAAAAGTCAAGGTTTATGCCCTCTGCAGGGAGCGGCCGGATCGGTGCGGACACATTTTTTTTGGTTGATTTTTCCGGGGGACGTGCTAAAATGGATTGAATAACAGTTCGGATGGACATTTTCCGGGAAAGAGAGGGAGGAAGAGCAGTGATCTATTCGGAGCTTACGAAGAAAGCGATTCTGCTTGCGTATCGGGCACATGAAGGACAGAAAGACCGGTCCGGACTTCCTTATATACTGCACCCGATCCATCTGGCGGAACAGATGACCACGGAGGATTCCTGCGTGGTAGCCATGCTGCATGACGTTCTGGAGGATACGGATATGACCGAAGAAAATCTTCGGGAAGAGGGATTCACGGAGCGGCAGATCGAAGCAGTGAAGCTGCTGACACGAACGGAAGAAGAGGATTACTTTGAATATGTCCGCCGGATCCGGGAGAATGACCTGGCCTGTGCCGTGAAGCTGGCGGATCTGGCACATAATATGGACAGGACGCGGCTTCCGGAATATTCGGAGAAGGATGAGGCACGCTATGAAAAATATCAGAAGGCCGTGCAGATCCTGACAGAGAACTGATCAAGTAAGAGGATACGGTTTTGGCATATATTACCTGTGAAAATCTGGCGCTCGGCTATGACGGGCGCATCATAACGGAGGATATCGACTTTGCTGTTGAAGCGGGGGACTACCTCTGCATCGTCGGAGAGAACGGTGCCGGTAAGTCCACACTGATGAAGACGATCCTCGGCCTGAACAGTCCCATGCGGGGAACTGTCATCTATGATGAGGGGATCACCCGGAAGGATCTGGGCTATCTTCCCCAGCAGACCGTAGTGCAGCAGGATTTTCCGGCGTCCGTCTATGAGATCGTTCTGTCCGGAGCCCTGTCGAATCTGGGCTTTCGGCCGTTCTATCGGAGGTCGGACAAGGAACGGGCGTTAAAGGCCATGGAACGGATGGGGATCACGGATCTTCGTGACCGGTGTTACCGGCATCTTTCGGGAGGGCAGCAGCAGCGGGTACTTCTGGCCCGGGCGCTGGTTGCAACGGAGAAGCTTCTTCTCCTGGATGAACCGGTCAGCGGTCTGGATCCGAAGGTGACCGCGGAAATGTATGAGCTGATCCGGAAGCTGAACGGAGAGGGTGTAACGGTGATCATGATCTCCCATGACATCGAGATGGCCACCCGGTATGCATCCCACATCCTGCATCTGGGAAAGCGGCAGATGTTCTACGGAACCACGTCGGCTTATATGTCCTCCGATGCATGGAAAATGTTCGGGCGTGCGGTTGACTGATCCGGAGGGTCCTTCGGATAGGTCAGTGCATTTCCCAAGAATAAAAATGAAATGTTGCAGCCGGGTCGCGTGGTCCGGGTGCAGTTAATATGAAGGGTAAAACAGTCGCATGACAGAAATGGATCTCTTTGACAAGTTAATGTATTATCTGGAATATCCGTTCGTCCGCTATGCGCTGATCGTCGGTTGTCTGGTGGCATTATGCTCCTCACTTCTCGGGGTCACACTGGTGCTGAAGCGGTATTCCTTTATCGGAGACGGTCTGTCCCATGTGGCCTTCGGCGTTATGGCGGTAGCGGCAGTGCTCCGGCTTACAAATGAAATGATCCTCGTGATGCCGCTCACGATCCTGGCGGCCATCCTTCTGCTTCAGACAGGAGAGAAGGCGCGGGTGAAGGGTGACGCGGCGATCGCGATGGTTTCGGTCAGTGCGCTGGCCATCGGATACATGGTGATGAACCTTTTTCCGGCGAATTCGTCCAACATTTCCGGAGATGTATGTACCACACTCTTCGGATCCACATCCATCCTGACACTGACCACCACGGAAGTCACCATCAGCGTGGTTCTGTCCGCGATCGTGATCCTTCTGTATGTCTATCTGTATAACAGGGTGTTTGCGGTCACATTTGATGAGAATTTCGTACGCGCGACCGGCATGCCGGCCCGCAGATATAATCTGATCATTGCTGTCATCATTGCGGTGATCATCGTACTGGGCATGAATCTGGTGGGCTCGCTGCTGATCTCTGCCCTTGTGATATTCCCCGCACTTTCGGCGATGCGCGTGATGCACACCTTCCGGGGAGTAGTTATTCTTTCGGCGGCGATCTCCGTATTTGCGGCGCTGACCGGTATGCTGATCTCCATCCTCGGTTCCACACCGGTGGGTGCGACGATCGTAAGTGTGGATCTTGTTGTGTACGGGATCTTCCTGTTGCTGGGCTGGATCCTGAAACGCTGATCATGGGAATCCTGTCAGCGGAAGCTGACCCAAGTCCCGCGAGTGGGTTTTGAACTGTACCGGGGAGGTATCTTCATGAAGAGACAGATAAAAACGAAAATGACGGCCATCCTTGCTGCAGGTATGCTTTTATTATCAGGTTGCGGTTCGGAGGGCGGAAGAAATGTGAATTCCACGAATGCCGTTGAGAATGCCATCAGCGGACAGATCGCTGCGGAAGACCAGAAAACGGCTGCTTCCACAGAGACGGTTACACAGGCCACCGAGGCTGTAACGACGGAGACTCCGTCCACCCAGACCCCCGCCACGGAAGCTCCCACTACGGAGAAGACCAGCGAACGGTCGGCGGAGGAGGATAAGAAGCTGATGGATGAGATCCATGCGTCCTATACGGGAGATGCGGACATGTCCGTGGATATCGACCTTACGGCCATGGACAGCGATATGGTCTATGCGACTGTATATCAGATGGTCTATGCGGATCCGGATGCCTACGTGGGAAAGACCTTCAAGGCGGCCGGAACACTGGTCCTCGGAACCTCCAATGTGACGAATTACTTTTATCCCTATGTGCTGATCAAGGATGCACTGGCCTGCTGTCAGCAGGGCGTTGAATTCCAGTGGGGAGAGGATCATCATACATCGGCGGAGGATTTCCCTGCGGAAGGATCGGAGCTGGAAGTGGTCGGAACCTTTGAAACCTATATGGAGGAAGGGGATCCGTATCTTTACACCCGTCTGAAGGATACCACCGTTACGGTGATCAGCGAACCGGAGAAGCACGAGATATCCTTCCAATATGACTGATCGTATTGATAATGCTGAATAAATCGTTGAGGGACTAAGGAGATACAGCCCCGGACGGAAGCTTAAGAAAAGCCCTTTCGTCCGGGGCTGTAATCTTTTGGCAGGTTGATCCACATTTTCAAGTACAGCAGAAAAAATACTTGACAAAACCTGCTCATATGAATATACTTTCATATGAAAGATTGTTCATGTGTACAAAATTACGGGGGTACTTATGGAAGATAAGAGGAAAGAAGAGAAGATCCTTGAGGGAACGAAGGAATACATCGCAGCCCACGAGGAGATTGTAAGGAAAGTAAAAGAAAATCAGCCGGATGACGAGTATCTGTACGATCTCTCGGAGCTCTTTAAGATCTTCGGAGATTCCACACGGATCAAGATCCTTTACTCGCTTTTTGATACGGAGCTCTGCGTCAGCGATATGGCCACGATCCTGAATCTCAGTCAGTCGTCGGTCAGCCACCAGCTGCGGATCCTGAAGGACGCGAAGCTGGTAAAGTTCCGGAGAGACGGGAAGACGATCTTTTATTCACTGGATGATGAACATGTAAGGATGATACTCAGTCTGGGTATGGACCATGTTGAGGAATAACGTTCCGGAAGAATCAGACTTATTAAATCGGAGGACCTGAAAATGAAGAAGACTTACAAGGTAGAAGTGGACTGTGCTGCATGTGCGGAGAAGATGGCGGATGCGATCCGTGCCACCGAAGGTGTGAAGGATGCAACCTTAAGCTTTATGACGCTGAAAGTGAAAGTGGAGTTTGAAGAGGGAGCCGATCCCGATACGGTCATGCAGGCGGCAAGAGCGAACTGCAAGAAGATCGAGGATGATATGGAGATCTATTTATGACACCAAAGCAGAGGAAAACTCTGATACGGATCATCGTGGCATTTGTGATCACGGCGGGACTGACGGTCACATTTCATCTGGTGGAAGTGCCCTGGTGGATCCGGGTACCTGCGTACCTTGTGCCTTATGTGATCGTAGGGCATGACGTGTTGTACAAGGCCTTCCGGGGGATCTGTAAAGGACAGGTCTTTGATGAAAACTTCCTGATGGCTGTGGCGACCATCGGAGCCTTCTGCCTCTCCGAATGCCTGGAGGGCGTGGCGGTCATGCTGTTTTATCAGGTGGGAGAACTGTTCCAGAGCATCGCGGTGGGGAAGAGCCGGAAGAATATCGCAGCCCTGATGGATATCCGTCCCGACTATGCAAACCTGCTGGCAGAGGACGGAACCACGGAGAAGGTGGATCCGGACGATGTGGAGATCGGTTCCGTGATCGTCGTAAATCCGGGAGAGAAGATCCCCATCGACGGAGTGGTCCTTTCGGGACAGTCGCTGCTGGATACGGCTGCTCTCACAGGTGAGTCCGTTCCGCGGCATGTGGCGGAGGGAAGAGAGGTGATCAGCGGGTGCATCGCCCTGGACGGTCAGCTTCGGATTAAAACCACGAAGGAATTCGGAGAATCCACGGTTTCCAAAATCCTGGATCTGGTGGAAAACTCCAGTATGAAGAAGGCGAAGGCGGAGAACTTCATCTCGAAGTTTGCCCGTGTCTATACACCCATTGTATGCTACAGTGCACTGGCACTGGCGGTTCTTCCGCCGGTGGCACGGCTCATTTTCGGATATCCTGCCAACTGGATCGACTGGATCACAAGAGCGCTTACCTTCCTTGTGATCAGCTGTCCCTGTGCGGTGGTGATCTCCGTACCCCTCAGCTTCTTCGGAGGGATCGGATGTGCCAGCAGCCGGGGGATCCTGGTAAAAGGATCCAATTATCTGGAAGCACTGGCAGATACCGGAACCATTGTTTTCGATAAGACAGGAACACTTACCGAGGGTGTCTTTGTAGTTACCGGTTGTCATCCGGCACAGGGCTGGAACCGGGATCATCTTCTCAGTGTGGCGGCCCATGCGGAATCCGCATCCGGACATCCCATCAGCCTTTCCATCCGGAGGGCATTTGAAGAGACCGGAAGGACCGTGGAGCCGGAGATTGTATCGGACATCCATGAGGTTGCAGGCCACGGAGTGACGGCACTGATAGAGGGAAAGAGGATCGCAGTGGGAAATGAGCGCCTGATGCTGAAGGAGGGTGCGGCCGTAAGCTGTGACCAGCCGGAGGGAACCGTTTGTTATGTATCCGTGGATGGTGTCTTCGCAGGCTGTATTCATATCTCGGATGTGATCCGGCCGACCTCGGGTGAGGCCATGAAGTCGCTTTCCGCACAGGGGATCCGGACAGTCATGCTGACCGGAGACCGGACAGAGGTTGCGAAGCGGGTGGCCGGGGAACTGGGAATCCATACGGTTCGTTCGGAACTGCTTCCCGGGGATAAGGTCAGTGAAGTGGAAAAACTTCTGGAAGAGAAGGAAAAGGGCAGCTGTCTTGCCTTTGTGGGAGACGGTATCAATGATGCACCGGTGCTTTCCCGGGCGGATATCGGTATCGCCATGGGTGCCATGGGGTCGGATGCGGCCATCGAAGCCGCAGACATCGTGCTGATGGATGATGACCCGGCGAAGATTTCCCTGGCCCTCCGGATCTCAAGAAAGACGCTGCGGATCGTGCGGCAGAATATCACATTTGCCATTGGAGTAAAGCTCCTCTGTCTTCTGCTGGGAGCCTTCGGGATCGCCAATATGTGGATCGCGATCTTCGCCGATGTGGGTGTTATGGTGATTGCGGTGCTGAATGCGGTACGTGCTTTGAAAATTCGTTGAAATTGAACGCTCCGATCCTCTGATGATCGGGGCGTTTTTGTTGACCGTGCATCCTGTTTAATGGTATAATTTAATCGATATTTTCAACATGCGTTCTGAAAAGAAAGGGCCCTGTTCCATGGCGAAGGAAAGACGCGGAAAAGAGAGATCCCATGATCGCTTCAAGACTTTCATGATCGAAATTCTTGTGGTCTTTTTTGTTGTCATTCTGGTGGTGACCGCCATCCTTGATTTCGTGGTCCTGGAGCTTACCGGACGCGCCATGCAGTCAAATGCGTCGAACCTGATCGCGGCAAACAGCCGTCAGATCCAGTTGAATATCAATTCCTATCTCGAACGTACCGAGACCATCTCCACCCTGCTTTTCTCCGATGAGTCCTATTATCAGTATGATGCCACGGATGCGTCCCTGCAGGACTATGACAAGATCAAGAGCGAAGAGGCCATCACCAACCGGATCGTGGATATCGGTATCATGGAGAACTATGCGGACTTCGGGATCATTTTCGCCAATGACCATAAGGTGGGATGGATCTCCCACGGAACCGAGGATCTCTTCCCGGATGGCGGGTTCTATGAGGCCTTCTCGGGTTATATCACGAATCCCAGGAAGAAGGACGGCTGGTGCTTCGGTATCAGCGGATGTACCGACCGTATCTACTACGTGAAGCGGCTGAATCCGAATGCAATCCTCATTTCCTCCATTTATACCAGAGAGTTGTCTTCCGTTTTCGTTTATCCGGAACAGCTGGAGAATATGACCATCCGTCTCATCGATCAGGAGAATGTGATCCTGTTCTCATCGGATCATGCGGAGATCGGTGCGAAGCTTCCTGATGAGATTACCGAGGGAATATCCGGAAAGAACAAGGACTATATCATTAATACAAACACCTGCAGCAACGACTGGCGCGTTGTCTGCTCCATCCCGACGGATTCCATCCTGAAGGAGAACCACCGCCTCAGGACCCTGACACTTCTCATCAGTGCCGCCCTGGCAGCCCTGATCCTGCTGATCGGTCTTTTCCTGATCACGAGACTTTCCAAGCCCATGGATGGTATGGTGAATTCCCTGGAGGAGAAGGCGGAGATCGATCGTTTGTCCGGTGTTATGAACAAGGGAACCTTCCAGGATCAGACGGAGGAACGCCTGACGAAGCCGGTTGCGAACCGGGTTCATGTGTTCGTTATGATGGACGTGGACAATTTCAAGAGTGTAAATGATATGCTGGGACATGCATACGGAGATCAGGTGATCATCCGTGTCGGACAGCTGCTCAGAGGCCTGTACGACAGTGAGACCATTATCGGCCGTCTCGGCGGGGATGAATTCGCACTTTATACGGAATGTGTCGATGTTGACCGGAAGGAAGTGATCCATGCCGTGAAGGAACAGATGGATCAGGTGATGGATGCATTCCGGACTGAATTTGAGAAGGAGAGAACGGAGTGCGGAATATCCCTGTCTTCGGGAGTTCATGTGACGGACCGGGATGTATCATTTAAAACACTCTACGAAGCTGCCGATGCAGCTCTGTACACCTCCAAGCAGGCAGGTAAGAACAGGTACACGGTTACGGAAGACGCGGCGGAATAAAGGAGTGATCCATGAATCAGAATCGAAGCAAAAGAATACTCCTGCTTTTCCTGATCCTGCTTATGGCAGCAGGATTTATCTTCATGGCCACAATCCTGATCCTGAACCGTGCCCCGGATGCCCCGGAGAAGGAACAGGATCCGGTGCATGTCCAGATATCCTGGTGGGGAAATGACGGTCGTCACAAGTACACCATGGAGGGAGTCAATCTCTTCCAGGAGAAGAATCCGGAGATTGATGTGGCGATCCGGTACGGTGTATGGAACGGTTACGAGAAACGGACGAAGGTATGGATGGAGTCCCACACGGAATCGGACGTGATGCAGATCAACTATGCATGGCTGAATGTCTATTCCCGGGACGGTGAAGGCTTCTATGACCTGAACGAACTGAAGGAGTATATCAATCTGGAGAATTACACGGAAGAGGAGCTTTCCTACGGAACGAAGAACGGGAAGCTGAATGCACTTCCCATCGCCATGAACACCCATACATTTTACTACAATCAGGATATCCTGGACAGCTACGGCCACGGAGTGCCGAAGACCTGGGATGATCTCTTTACGGTTGCGAAGAAACTGAAGCCGGAAGGGAAATACCTGCTCGGCCTTGCGAAGAAGCATCTGTTCCTGCTGATGATCGCATATTATGAGCAGAGCTTCGGAAAGCATTTCTTCAATGAGGACGGAACCCTTGCCGTTGATGCGGAGGGGATCGATTATCTGCTCCGGTTTTACAGGAAGCTGATTGAAGAGCACGTGGTATGTCCCATCGATTCCTTTGACCGGGCCATGTATATGTCCGGGGAAGTGGTCGGAACCATGTGCTGGATCAGTGATACGAAGATCTACTGTGACGGCCTGGCGGAGACGGGAGCAAAGGTGGTTCGCGGCAGTTATCCGGAGCTTCCGGATGCAGAGTTTTCCGGGTGGTACATCAAGCCGGCTACCATGTGGGCCATCAGTGCCGATACGGCACATCCCGAAGAGGCGGCGAAACTTCTTAATTTCCTTCTGAATGATCCGGATATGGCGAAGCTGCAGAAGACGGAGAAGGGCGTTCCCGTCAGTGATGCGGCAGTGGAGGCACTGAAGGAAGAAGGACTTTCGGAGACAAATGAGTACAAGGCCGTACAGGAGATGAATGAGCATCAGGAGGAACTCCACCTGATCATCCCGAACATGGAGAATGAGAGTATTATCGATGCCTTTAAGTCAGGTGCGGATGAATATCTTTATGACAAGATGACATCCGGGGATGCCGCGGCGAAGATCCTGGAGGATATACAGACGGTGATCGCCGGACAGTAGAAAATCGTTCCGGGATTTCAGAACTGCCCCTTGATTTTCAGAAACAAATCATTTATTCTATATGGGTGTTTCCGAGAGGAGCACCCATATTTCCTATTATGAGGAGGAGAAGATCCATGGAAATGAAGCCGATCAAAGAAGGAAAGGTACGTGAGATCTACGATAACGGCGACAGCCTGATCATGGTTGCGACCGATCGTATCAGCTGCTATGACGTGATCCTGAAGAATAAGATCGTTAAGAAGGGAACCGTACTGACACAGATGTCCCGGTTCTGGTTTGATATGACAAGTGATATCCTGCCGAATCACATGATCTCGGCCGATGTTAAGGATATGCCGGAATTCTTTCAGAAGCCCGAGTTCGACGGGAACTCCATGATGTGCAAGAAACTGACCATGCTTCCCATCGAGTGCATCGTGCGCGGCTACATCACATGCTCCGGATGGGCAAGCTACAAGGAGAACGGTACCGTCTGCGGCATCACACTGCCGGAGGGCCTGATCGAGTCCGACAAGCTGCCGGAACCGATCTATACACCTTCCACCAAGGCGGAGATCGGAGATCATGATGAGAATATCTCCTATGAGCGTTCCGTTGAGGTTCTTGAAAAGGAATTCCCGGGCAAGGGCGAGGAGTATGCGGCAAAGCTTCGCGATTACACCATCGCTCTTTACAAGAAGTGCGCCGACTATGCGCTGACCCGGGGGATCATCATTGCCGATACCAAGTTCGAGTTCGGACTGGATGAGAACGGAGAGATCGTTCTCGGCGATGAGATGCTGACACCGGATTCCTCCCGGTTCTGGCCGGCAGAGGGATACGAGCCCGGCCACGGACAGCCTTCCTTTGATAAGCAGTTCGCAAGAGACTGGCTGAAGTCCGATGAGAATAAGGAGGAGCCGGAGAACTGGTTCCTGCCCCGGGAGATCGTGGATAAGACGATTGAGAAGTATCTTCAGGCTTACGAGATGATCACCGGAAAGCCGTTGGCATAGCAGAAGAATGAAAGATACCGCTGTTTTGATGCAGCGGTATCTTTTATTCTTCAATATTTGACTGATTTTCGAAATGTTAATATAGAGTTTTTTGTTGAGAATTGGTATAATATTATTGGGGTAGATTATAATTTTATCAGAGGGTTATGCTATGGTGAATAAAACATCTTTTTCCGATCTTGCGCTGGCTCTGGCGGATGACTATGAAACAATATATGTGATCGATTCGAAGGATGACAGCTATGTGGAGTATGCCTCGGAGGGGGCGGGGAAGGAGCTGGTCATTCGTTCTTCCGGTTCGAATTTTTACGAGACTGTAGGCAGTGAATGCCGTAGAGTTGTGTGGCCGGAGGATCAGGGAGCCTTCCTCAGGGCATTTCGTAAGGAACGGGTGGAGGAGGCTCTGAAGAACGGAAACTGCTTTGACCTTCGGTATCGTCTGATCGTTGATAATAAGCCGCAGTATTATTATCTGAAAACTATCCGGAATAACGACGGAGATGTAGTTATCGGTGTAAGAAATGCAGATGAACAGACCCGGCGTGAGATGGAGGAGGACCGTGAACAGATCATCTTCAGTGAGATCGCCAGCTCGCTGGGCAGCCTTTTTGAGGTGATCTATTATGTTGATATTGAAACCGGAAGATATACGGAATTTTCGTCCAGTCAGAGCTATTCGGAGCTCGGCATTTCCAGTGAGGGAGAGGATTTCTTCCAAACTACAAAGGAGAATATCGCAGAATATATATATCAGGATGACAGGGACATGCTTCTCAGAGAGTTGGAAAAGCAGAAACTGCTCCAGACGCTGAATGAGGACAGAGTTTATCAGATCGATTACAGACTGCTCCTGAACGGTAGCGTACAGTTTGTAAGGCTGATCGCTTTCAAAAGAAATAATGACAGTGATCATATGGTCATCGCGGTCCGTGATGTGGATGAGATGCGTAGGCGTGAAGAAGAGATCACTTCCGAGAATCTGGTCTTTAGTGAGATCGCAACGGCGCTTGCCCAGCGTTATGAGGTGATCTACCGGATCGATATCAATACAAATGATTATATGGAGTTCAGCCTGAAGGAAGAGTATTCCCGACTGAGTTCCGGCGAAAAGGGAACGGATTTCTTTCTTGATTCGGAGAAGACAATGAAGCTGGATGTTCATCCGGAGGACTACCCAATGCTGGCGGTCGCTCTGCAGAAGGAGAGTCTGATGAAGGCTCTGAATGACAGCGGCAAACTGTTTCTGCGTTACAGGCTGGTGAGGGAAGGAAAGAGCGGATATTATGCACTCTTCGCGATTCGTCCGAAGGAGGATTCTGATCATATCATCATAGCGGTTGCGAATCTGAATTCCACGATTAAAAAGGAGCGTGAGTTTGAGGAGGCCACTGAAAGCGCAAGTAATATCCTCAACAAGGATCTGCTGACGGGACTGAACAATAAAAGATTCTATGTCCAGACGGAGATGAATCTGGACAGCAGGATCGCCGGTGGATCAAATCCTCCATTTGCACTTCTGATCTGCGATGTAAACGGACTTAAAGAGGTGAATTCCACACAGGGACGTAAAGCCGGGGATCAGTATATCGTCGAAGCGGGAAAGATGCTTCGGGGTGTCTTTAAGAAAAGTGAGATCTATCGGATCGGCGGGGATGTCTTTGCGATCCTTCTCTTTGACGAGGAATATGAGGAACGAAAGCAGCTGATCAATAAGCTGATGGATATTCAGTTATACCACAGAGAGTGCGGAGAGGTAACGGTTGCCTACGGAATGGCCGATTATGACCCTGAGAAGGATATGAGAGTCCAGGATGTACTCATGCGGGCCGAGCAGGCTATGCGTGTGAATAAGAATTCACTCCGGGGACTGATGACACAGGGGAATACAGAGACGCTGGTCAAGCTTTCCACAGATGAAAAGACACTCAGATTTTACAATCTGTATATCCGACTGGTATCTGCAATGACGGATGTCTCCGGAAATGTGCAGGCCCATGTTCCCGAAATAGAAAGTCTCCTCATCGAAATCTCTACCATGTATCGTCTCTCCAAGGGCGTTACAAGACTCTACAGAAATCCGCAGGAGGAGGCGGCAGGAGGTGGCGAAACACTTTGCTGCTTTGATACCGGGATCGAGGGCAGGGAGGTTATCTCCCTTCGCGTGGTAACCAGTGTCATGTCCATTGCGACCATGACGGTATATATGGCACCGGATATGGAGCCGCTTTCGGATGATGAGTACTGGAAGGTTGAGCTGGTGATGCGAACCACCTTAAGCTACGTCAGTCGGAACCGGTTGAAGGATATTGTCTATGAGCTGGCATATTATGATGATTCCGGGTATCTGAACCACAGAAGTTACTTTAACCATATCATGAAGGTCCGGAACGGGATCGGCGGCATGGTTGCAGTAATGTATAATCTGCTGCATTTTTCACAGGTGAATCAGGAGCTCGGAAGAAAAACCGGCGATCTGGTGATGAAGAATCATTTTGAAGGTCTTCGCAAGATGGTTGGTGAAAAGGGAGTCGTCTGCCGGCTGGGCGGAGACAATTTCGTGGCGCTGTTCGGACGGGAAAGGATGGGACCGATCTTCAGTTATCTGATGGATGCACCGGTAGTCTATGATCTGGAGGACGGGAGAACGGTAAGTGTCAGCACCAGCGTCGGGGTTTACAGGATCCCGAAGAATATCGTTGTCACGAATCCGGGCGAGATCATGGAGTACCTGATCGTTGCTTACGGTGCTGCGAAGCACGGAGGAAAGGACAGGATCGTCTTCTTTGATGAGTCGCTGATCTCGGCGCGCGAGAATACCATGAAGGTTCAGCGCATGTTCCCGGAGGCTTTGAAGAATGAGGAATTCCGGGTATACTACCAGCCGAAGGTCCACACGGGAACCGGAGAAATGATCGGCGCGGAGGCCCTTTGCCGGTGGTTCCATGACGGAGTCATGATCAGTCCGGGCGATTTTATTCCCGCACTTGAGGAAACCGATGATATCTGTAAACTGGATTTCTACATGCTGGATCATGTATGCCGGGATATCCGGAGATGGATGGATCAGGGAAGAAAGAGTCTTCGAATCTCCGTCAATCTTTCCAGGAAGCATATGCTGAACCGGAATCTGGTAGAGCAACTGCTGAAGATCATTGATAAGCATAATATTCCTCACAGCTGCATCGAGATTGAACTTACAGAGACAACAACGGATGTGGCCTTCAGTGATCTGAAGCGTGTTGTGACCGGTCTTCAGAGCGAGGGAATCTTTGCTTCCGTAGATGATTTCGGTATCGGGTATTCGTCTCTTAATCTGATCCGTGAGCTTCCCTGGAATGTGCTTAAGGTTGACAGAAGTCTTCTTCCGGTAGAGGGAGATGAGCCGAACAGTATTGACAGTATCATGTTCCGAAATGTGATCTCCATGGTGAATGAACTGGGAATCGAGTGTATCGTGGAGGGCGTTGAGACAAAGGAACAGCTGGAGATCCTTCAGCAGAATCGCTGCAACTATGCACAGGGCTTCTTTTTTGACCGGCCGCTGCCTGTGGAGCAGTTTGAAGAGCGGATGCGGAAGGGATATTATTCCGTGGACATGGTGCAGGATTGATCGTTGAGAATCACAACATTTGGAAATGGGGACGAATCCGAATTATCCGGATCGTCCCCATTACTGATCATGAACATATTTAGCAATCGGCAGATTCCGATACAACGGGAAAGCACCATGACCTGATCGGGTGTGAAAACTCCCGACATCGATCAGTTCTCGTACTTTGCGATGATCTCTGCGTTGGCCTTCTCGGCTGCTTCGCGCATTTTGTCACGCTCGGCCCAGAGCTTTGCCTTCAGATCGGCGTTGGTATTTGCCATGATCTGCAGGGCAAGCCATGCCGCGTTCTTGCTTCCGTTGATGGCAACGGTGGCTACCGGGATTCCCGGAGGCATCTGGACGATGGAGTAAAGCGCATCCTGTCCGTCCAGTACGGAACCGGAAAGGGGAACACCGATGACGGGAAGGACTGTCTGGGATGCCACAACCCCCGGAAGTGCAGCTGCCATACCAGCGGCAGTGATCACAACCTCTGTTCCGTCTTCGTTGATCTCTTTAATATATGCGGATAACTGTGCAGCGGCCCGGTGCGCGGACAGGCACCGTACGGATACCTGCACGTCGAAGCTCTTCAGGAGCTCGATGGCCGGCTCGACCTTGGCGAGATCGCTGGTGGATCCCATAATGATACTTGCTTTCATTTGTTTATCTCCTGTGTTAGATGATGTGTCGGGAATGTCCGGTTCGGAGCAATCCCGGGATAGAGTTTGAGTATACCATTTTGAAACCTGCCTTTCAAGTAAAGACTACCGAAACTTATGTTTTTTTGGTATACTGAAGTAGTGGTTTTCATTGGGGTGACCACATGGCTCGAGATTGTATCAGTAAGACATAAGGAGAAGGGTGCTTATGAGTAAATATGTTATGGCTTTGGATGCGGGAACCACCAGCAACCGCGCGATCATCTTTGATAAGAGGGGGCAGATCATTTCCGTGGCACAGAAGGAGTTTACACAGATCTTTCCGCAGCCCGGCTGGGTGGAGCACGATGCGAATGAGATCTGGTCCACCATGCTGGGCGTGGCCGTGGAGGCCGTCATGAAGGCAGGTGCTACGGCAAAGGATATCGCCGGGATCGGTATCGCGAACCAGCGGGAGACCACCATTGTCTGGGATAAGAACACCGGGGAGCCGGTCTGCAATGCCATCGTATGGCAGTGCCGCAGGACCTCGAAGTACTGTGACAGCCTGAAGGAAGAGGGACTTACCGATTTCTTCCGGGAGAAGACGGGACTGGTGATCGATGCTTATTTCTCTGCCACAAAGCTTCGCTGGATCCTGGAAAATGTGGAGGGAGTCCGGGAGCGGGCTGAGCGGGGAGAGGTGCTCTTCGGCACCGTGGACACCTGGCTGATCTGGAAGCTGACCAACGGCCGGGTGCATGTGACGGATTATTCCAATGCGTCCAGGACCATGATGTTCAATATCACGGAATTAAAATGGGATGAGGAGATCCTTGAAAAACTCGGGATTCCCGCATGCATGCTTCCGGAGGTACGGCCCTCCAGCGAGATCTACGGGGAAACGGATGCAAGATTCTCCGGAACACCCATCCCCATCGCCGGGATCGCGGGAGACCAGCAGGCAGCTCTCTTCGGGCAGACCTGTTTCAATGACGGAGATGCAAAGAATACCTACGGTACCGGCTGTTTCCTGCTGATGAATACGGGGAATAAACCGGTGTTCTCAAAGAACGGACTGGTCACCACCATTGCCTGGGGAATTGACGGGAAGGTGAAGTATGCCCTGGAAGGATCCATCTTCATCGCGGGCGCCGCGATCCAGTGGCTGAGAGATGAGATGAAGCTGATCGACTCCGCTGAGGATTCGGAGTACATGGCCCGGAAGGTAAAGGATACCAACGGCTGTTATGTGGTTCCGGCATTCACCGGCCTGGGCGCACCTTACTGGAATCAGTATGCCCGGGGGACCATCGTCGGCATGACCCGGGGAGTGAATAAGTATCATATCATCCGTGCAACTCTGGAATCCATTGCCTATTCCGTAAGCGATGTGCTTTCGGCCATGGAGTCGGATTCCGGTATCGTACTGAACAACCTTCGGGTAGACGGGGGAGCTTCGGCGAATAACTTCCTCATGCAGGCACAGGCGGATTTCATCAATACCACCGTGGTGCGTCCGGTCTGTGTGGAGACCACGGCCCTGGGGGCTGCTTATTTTGCGGGCCTGGCTACCGGTTATTGGAGAGATAAGAATGAGATCAAAGTAAATGTGGGGATCGACCGGATCTTCAAACCGGAGATCTCCGACCTGGAGCGAAGAGCCCGGCTCGGAGGCTGGAAGAAGGCGGTCGGAAGATCCTTCGACTGGGCGGAAGAGTAGTATGGGCGGAAGACCGGACGGAATATAACGGCAGACCATGATAGGAAAAACAATATAGCCAGATCAGGGAAAAGGAGCGGACGATCCTATGAAACATGTAAAACGTAAATCACAGAGGATCCTCAGGCTCCTTTTTGCTGTGCTGTTCCTTCTCATCCTTCTACCGGAACGGGGAAGGGTGAATGCGGAAACAGAAGCCCGGATCAGCAGGGTGACCTGGGATCAGGAGATCAGGGAGGATATCGGTGACGGCAGGTATCTCACGGAGAATCTGGGCATGAACGGGGTGACAAGACAGAGCGTTCTGAAGACCATCCGGGATAACTGGACCGACGGGCTTGATTACAGCCATGCCATTTACACCAGATGCGGCAGGGATCCGGGGATCGCCGTTAATTATAAGGAGTCGCAGTACAGCGGATATCATCTGGAAGGATATGGGTACAATTGTTCCGGATTTGTGGCTTCGGTGCTTTATTATGCAAACGGAGGAACAAAGCAGGATGCGGTGTCCAACATGGAGGAACTCTATCTGCCGTTAAAACAGGGAAGAAGGTATAGTAGTCAGCTGTCCTTCACCGACAGCAGCGGCTGGTATTACTTCTTTAACGGTATTCAGCATACGGCGTCCGGAGATTCGACCGTTCCGAAGACGAAGCTTTACTATGCAGGGGAAACCACGGACTCGGCATCAACCCAGGCGCAGCTGACAAGGATGGAGAAGGCCGGGAAACTGGCGGAAGGCGATATCATATACTTCTGGCCGAAGAATGATACCGACTGTCACGTGGGCATCTATGCAGGGAAGGATGAGAACGGAGTGCACCGGATGTACCATGCCCTGGGGAAGGGGATGCATAACGGTGTCAGCATGGAGAGTGATGTGGCGCTGACGCCGGTGATCACGGATTATGATTCCTGGCTGTACATCGTCCCGCTTCCGGAGGGAAAGGAATATTATCTGGCGGTTGCAAAGCAGCAGAAGCAGGAAGGATCCATGCTGAACGGCGTTCCCTTCCGGGTGTGTGTCTCGCCGTCGGGTATGCCGGACACCTGGACATATATCACGGTAAGAACGGGATATTATACCAATCTTTATGACGGAAAAACCGTTCAGACCGGTGTGCATTCCACCGGGGGTACGGATACGTCCGTGATAAGGTTTGACGGACTCCGGATCACTCCGAGGGACGGATATGCATATATCTATCTCGGAAATTACGGTTCCGCTCCCTATGTGGCCGTGAAGGAATCCTGGATAGATGAGACGGCTGAGATGGTGGACCCGGAGGGAAATGTAAGAACCGTTACCGGTTCCCAGTTTGCCCATGACCGGGCATGGTATACCTTTCTTCTGAATGACGGATACACCACGTTAAGCGGCGCGGCGGACCGGGTGTCCGAAGACCTGATCTGCTGGAGGAGTGTGGATCCGGTACGGGCGGACGGTACAAGGAAGAAGGAAACCGGATACACCACCCGGATCTGGAAGGAACGCCAGATCGTTCTCCTGCAGCGGCCGAAGAAGGAGGCTGTATGGATGAATATATCCGGCAGCTGGTATCATTATGATGCCGAAGGCCTTCTGGAGACCGGCTGGAAGAAGATCGGGAATAAATGGTACTATTTCAAAATATCAGGCGCCATGGCTGCTTCCGAGTACGTGCACGGATACTGGCTGGGAGCCGGCGGCGTCTGGTCCTGGCCCCATAGAGCCTCCTGGAAGAAGGACAAAGACGGCTGGTGGTACGGAGATACTTCCGGCTGGTACGCGAAGAATACGGCCTGTGTGATCGACGGGGGAAAATACTACTTTGACGGGAAAGGGTACCTGATACCCTGAAACTCCATACATTTTCTTTTGAAAATAAAGCAAAAATAAAATCTGACTAAAAAATATAAAAAAAAGAGGAAATAACTTAATTTTCTTATTTACAGATCCGGTGATATCATGTATAATTTTTCCAGTTTTGCAGAAATAAGACGATAATTTCTGCGGAGAAATATCATATGTAAAGGAGAAACAGCTATGTCGTATGTTGATGAGGTTCTGGAACTCGTCCAGAAGAGAGACAAGGATCAGCCGGAGTTTATCCAGGCAGTTACCGAAGTTCTGAATTCCCTTCGCCCGGTTATCGAGCAGGATGAGGAGAAGTATCGTAAGCTTGCTATTCTGGAGCGTATCACTGAGCCGGATCGTCAGATCATGTTCCGTGTACCGTGGGTAGATGATAACGGACAGGTACAGGTAAACCGCGGTTTCCGTGTACAGTTCAACAATGCTATCGGACCCTACAAGGGAGGTCTTCGTCTCCATCCGTCAGTAAACCTTGGTATCATCAAGTTCCTTGGCTTCGAGCAGATCTTCAAGAACTCTCTTACAACCCCGCCCATCGGCGGCGGTAAGGGTGGTTCCGACTTCGATCCGAAGGGCAAGTCCGACAATGAGATCATGAAGTTCTGCCAGAGCTTTATGACAGAGCTGTCCAAGTATATCGGCGCTGACGAGGATGTACCGGCAGGTGATATCGGAACCGGCGCACGTGAGATCGGTTTCATGTTCGGTCAGTACAAGAGGATCAAGGGCCTGTACGAAGGCGTACTGACAGGTAAGGGTCTTACCTACGGCGGATCCCTGGCTCGTACAGAGGCTACAGGTTACGGTCTGCTTTACCTGACAGAAGAGATGGTTAAGTGCCATGGCGATAAGATGGAAGGCAAGACAATCGCCGTATCCGGTTCCGGAAATGTTGCGATCTACGCTATCCAGAAGGCTCAGCAGCTGGGCGCTAAGGTCGTTACCTGCTCCGATTCCACAGGCTGGATCTATGATGAGAACGGTATCGATGTAGATCTGCTTAAGGAAGTGAAGGAGGTTAAGCGTGCACGTCTTACCGAGTATGCTGCAGCTAAGTCCACAGCTCAGTACTTCGAGAAGAAGAACGGTGAGCACGGCGTATGGCAGTACAAGGTAGATATCGCTCTTCCCTGCGCAACACAGAACGAGCTGGATATCGAAGATGCAAAGATGCTGGTTGCTAACGGCGTTCAGTACGTGGCTGAGGGTGCTAATATGCCCACAACCATCGAGGCTACAGAGTACTTCCAGGCTAACAATGTCAACTTCGTCGGTGGTAAGGCTGCAAATGCAGGTGGTGTTGCTACCTCCGCACTTGAGATGAGCCAGAACTCCGAGAGACTGTCCTGGAGCTTCGAGGAAGTTGATTCCAAGCTGAAGAGCATCATGGTTGGCATCTATCACAACATCGATGACGCAGCTAAGGAATACGGTATGGAAGGCAACTATGTAGCAGGTGCTAACATTGCCGGCTTCAAGAAGGTTGTTGAAGCAATGATCGCTCAGGGCGTTTGCTGATCGGCGAATCGAATCCATATGAATAAAGTAACAGAGTCCGTCCTTCGTACACGAAACGGACTCTGTTTTTCTGTGTTTCGAAATACCTGTTTTTTTGAAATACATCTTTCCTTTGGAGATTGAATGTGATATTATTACGAAGTTCGTGCCCTGCGGCCCATATGTCCGCGGAGGAGGAGAGTATCATTCCCGGGAGGAGATTCCATGAATCGTGATAAGCTGAAGCCTATGCTTTTCAGCAATATGAAAACCTATAACGGAAAGAAACTGGTGACGGATGTGGTGGCAGGCGGTGCTCGTGGGCGTTGTCTGTCTTGCGGTTCTGATCGTATGGCCTTTCATCACCGAGAAGATCCCCGGATCCCTGATCGCGGTATTCGTGGGTATTGCCATGGTGAAGCTTCTGGATATGAAGGTAAATACCATCGGGAACCTTTACACCATCAGTAACGAGCTGCCGTCGCTCACCCTGCCGGATTTCAGTTTTGAAGCCATAAAGGAGATCCTGCCGGATGCATTCACCATTGCGATCCTGGCGGCCATCGAATCCCTGCTTTCCTGTGTTGTGGCGGACGGAATGATCAATTCCCATCATCGTTCCAACATGGAACTGATCGCCCAGGGAGCAGGAAATATCGGCTCCGCTCTGTTTGGAGGGATTCCGGCCACGGGAGCCATTGCCCGGACTGCTGCCAATATCAAAAACGGAGGGCGGACGCCGATTGCCGGGATCACACATTCCGTGGTGCTTGTACTGATCCTGCTTATGCCGTATGCATCGCTGATCCCCATGCCCACCATTGCTGCGATCCTGTTTATTGTGGCATATAATATGTGTCAGTGGAGAACCTTTGTCCATCTTTGTAAAACGGCACCGAAGAGCGACATCCTGGTGCTTGTGGTCACATTTGTTCTGACAGTTGCCTTTGATCTGGTGGTTGCCATCGAGGTGGGTATGCTGATCGCCGTGATCCTCTTCATGAAGCGGATGAGTGACGAATCCGTGGTTTCCGGCTGGAAGTATTACGATCCGGATGAGGATCCGGACGGACCGGAACTGAAGCAGGTGCCGAAATACGTGCGTGTTTATGAGATTTCCGGGCCCATGTTCTTTGGTGATGCGGACCGGCTCACGGCAGTTAATTTCAAAGAATTTACCAGGGTCATCATCATCCGTATGCGGGGGGTTCCCGCGCTGGATGCCACTGCCATGCATGCCATGGAGCAGCTGTATGAGCGGTGCAGCAGTCATAATATCCGTCTGGTGTTCTCCCATGTAAATGAACAGCCGTATCATACCATGGAGAAGAGCGGATTTATCGAAAAGGTCGGGAAGGAGAATTTCCGTCCCCACATTGATGATGCGCTGGAATGGGCGGACAAAATGGCCGGTTCCGCCATGGAAGGACAGAAAAAATAAAATTTGATTTTTATGTTTAAAATGTTATAATACGATTTGTGGGAAAGCGTATAGCTAAGCCCCATATGACCGGATATAGATATCAGTCTATCATCTAATGCTCATCGGACGGGGCAGGTCAGTGCCGCATGTGGTGTAGAGCACCACGATTATACAATTAGGTTTTATACCGGATTATATAAGATGGTTACTTACAACCAGTGTTGATGCGCTGACGATTTCGAAATAAGGGAAGAATCACACGGGCAGTTCATCACGGTGGACTGCCCGTTTTGTATATCGTATCGGTTAGTATTTGCAGGATTGGAGTTATTAACATGGATCTGTCGAGACAGAATAAAGCACCGTTATATGATGCACTGGAACGTTTCCGGAGACTCAGGGTCGTCCCCTTTGATGTCCCCGGCCACAAGCGCGGACGCGGAAATCCGCAGTTGGTGGAGTTTCTCGGACAGAAATGTGTGGAAGTGGATGTGAATTCCATGAAGCCGCTGGATAACCTGTGCCACCCGGTCTCCGTGATCAGGGATGCGGAGGCACTGGCGGCGGAGGCCTTCGGCGCGGCGCATGCATTTTTCATGGTGGGCGGAACCACCGGCGCCGTACAGAGCATGGTGCTTACGGCGTGTAAGCACGGGGACAAGATCATCATGCCGCGAAATGTGCATAAGAGTGCCATCAACGCACTGGTACTCTGCGGTGCGATTCCCGTATATATCGATCCGAAGGTGGATACCAAGCTGGGAATCCCCCTTGGAATGGAACTGGCGGATGTGAAAAAAGCCGTGGAAGAGAATCCGGATGCGAAGGCGATCCTGATCAACAATCCTTCCTACTACGGAATCTGTTCCGATCTGAAGGCCATCGTGGATCTTGCACATCAAAACGGTATGATGGCGCTGGTGGACGAGGCACATGGAACGCATCTTTATTTCGGAGAGGATCTTCCGCTATGCGGAATGGCGGCGGGAGCGGATATGTCCGCCATCAGCATGCATAAGTCCGGCGGGTCCCTGACCCAGAGCTCACTGCTGCTTACGGGAGAAAGCGTGAACGAGGGCTATGTCAGCAATATCATCAATCTTACCCAGACCACAAGCGCTTCCTACCTTCTGCTGGGAAGCCTGGATATCAGCCGGAGGAATCTGGCGCTGCACGGCAGGGAAAGCTTTGCGAAGGTCCGCAGCATGGCGGATTATGCAAGGGAGGAGATCAACGAGATCGACGGCTACTATGCCTTCGGCGCGGAGCTGATCAACGGCGACAGCATCTATGATTTTGATGTGACGAAGCTGGTAGTCAATACAAGAGGTATCGGTCTTACCGGCATCGAGGTCTACGACCTGCTTCGTGAGGAGTATGACATCCAGATGGAATTCGGAGACCTGTCCAACGTGCTGGCGTACATTTCCATCGGAGACCGTCTTCAGGACATCGAGCGTCTGGCAGGAGCCCTGGATGATATCGCCCGCCTGTATGCGAAGCCGGAGGGGAATTTCTTCTCCGCGGAGTATGTGACGCCGATCGTGAAGGCCACACCACAGGAGGCCTTCTATGCGGAGAAGGTGCGGCTTCCGCTGCATGAAACCGTGGGGCGGATCTGTGCCGAGTCGGTAATGTGTTATCCTCCGGGAATCCCGATCCTCGCACCCGGCGAGGTGATCACGGAAGAGATCCTTGCCTATATCGATCTGGCAAAGGAGAAGGGCTGCTCCAT
>JAFRWY010000110.1 GCA_017437905.1 Eubacterium sp. | reverse complement strand
TGTTGGGGGCGTCGGAGTCGAAGTCCAGGAAGCGGGCAAGCTGGGCCTTGATGCAGGCCACGTTGTGGTTCAGGGTGGCTTCGTCCATCATCCACATGCAGTCCTTCCTGCTCATACCGGTCCAGAAGGATTCCGCCAAGACGCGCATCCATTTCCATGGAAGCCACGGGGAATTCCTTGTTGATCCTCTTTACGCGAACCTTGAAGGAGAAATCATAATCGTCATACTCCTCTTCGAAGTACTTTGCCACCGTCTCATCCAACTTCTCAGGAGTCGGATCCTCAACGGTCCAGACCGGACAGATTCCCGTGATTCCGAAGGTCTGGGACATCCGGCGGACAGCTTCGTCATAGTCGTACTCCGAATGTGCATCTACGAAGATCCGTCCGTATTCCCTGCGGACCTCAAACTGTCCCAGGGGACGCAGCCGCGACCTGAGGCGCTTGCAGAGGATGTCCTCAAACTTGTAGCGGTTTTTTCCTTTTACACCGATTTCGGCGTATTTGATCAAAAATGTCTGTATCTTCAACTGTTGTTCCTCTCATTTCATATTGTCATGGTTTAGCGGTTCCTCACGGTGGAATTCTTCGCTTCTTTCAGAATGACATTCTATTCTCATAGATTGACATCATGGTTGCGGCTTCCGCGGTGGGATTCTTCGCTTCGCTCAGAATACATGTTAACCACGTGTATAGTGCCGCAGGATAGGAAGCAGACGGGCCACGGTATCGATGGCATACTGCACTTCCTCTTCCGTATTCTCCTCGCAGAAACTGAACCGGAGGGTGGACTCCCGCTCCGCCGCAGGCAGCTCGATAGCAGACAGAACGCTGCTCTCCCGCTTTTTATTCGACGAGCATGCCGATCCTGCGGATACATAGATTCCCTCCGCTTCCAGGCTGTGCAGCATCACCTCAGCACGAACACCCATGAAGCTGATGCTGGCGATATGCGGCGCCCCCTTGGAATGATCATAAACCTCCGGCAGCGCCGTAAGGCCCCGGATCAGCTTGTCCCGAAGGGATATGATCCTCTCTGTTCTCGTATCAAACTCCGCAAAACAACGCCGGATCGCATCCCCGAGTCCTGCAATGGCAGGTACATTTTCCGTGCCGGAGCGCATGTTCCTCTGCTGTCCCCCGCCGTAAATGATGGGCCGGAGCAGCAGTCCCTTCTTCACATACAGGAATCCGCTTCCCTTCGGCCCGTGCAGCTTATGGCCGCTCACCGAGAGCAGGTCCACCCCCAGCTTCGATACGTTGATCGGAAGCTTGCCGTAGGCCTGGATTGCATCCGTATGCATATAGATCTTCGGATCCTTCTTTTTTGCAGCCTTCGTGATCTCTCCGATGGGAAGGATCGATCCGATCTCATTGTTCACCATCATCACGGACACCAGGATCGTATCCGGACGGATAGCTTCCATCACCTGTTTCGGAGTTACGATACCCTCTGTATTTACCGGAAGACGGGTCACCTCAAATCCCTGCTTCTCCAGAAAATCCAGGGTGGCTCCGATGCTCGGATGCTCGATATTTGTGGAAATGATATGCTTCCCGATCCGGTTCTTCGCCAGTGCCGTACCGATCAGCGCCTGATTATTGGCCTCCGTCCCTCCGGAGGTAAAAAGGATCTCCTCCGGCAGGCAGTGCAGGCTCCTTGCCGCCTGTTCCGCCGCGTCCTTGATATAATGCTCCGCGGTCACTCCGTACTTATGCAGGGAGGACGGATTCCCATAGTCCTCCGTCATAATCTTACACATCAGTTCCGCCGTTTCCGGGTAAACTCTGGTGGTTGCTGAATTGTCAAAATATACTTCCATGTAATCTATGTTTCCTATCGTTTCCTATCGTTTTCTATCGTTCATATGAAACCGGTTCCGTCCGTATCCGGTGTAAAGCCGGGATTCGTATGGGACCGGTTTAATCCGAGTCCAGTGCAAAGCCGAGGACAGAGAGGATTGAAAGTCCGGCAGTCTCTGTCCGAAGGATCCTGTGTCCCAGAGTCATGGTCTTTGCTCCGGCCTCTTCCATAAGTTTCACCTCCGACTCTTCAAAGCCGCCCTCCGGTCCGATAAAGATTCCGAGACTCTGTATGGTTCCCGCCTTCGCATCCTTCGCCACGGCATTGACATAGGCTCTGGCTGCGTCCATCCCTTCTGCATTCTCATAAGGAAGCAGGATCCGGTCCAGCTTCTTCGCATCCTCTACCGCATCCTTCATGGAGAGAAATGCTCCGACCTCCGGGATCACACCTCTGCCGGACTGCTTGGCTGCAGCCTCCGCGATGGCCTGATACCGGTCTCTTCGCTTTGCCGCCTTGGCAGCATCCATCTTCACTACCGACCGGGACATCCATACCGGAACGATCCGATATGCTCCCAGCTCCACAGCCTTCTGGAGGATCAGATCCATCTTATCTCCCTTTGGAAAGCCCTGGTACAACGTAATCTTCAGAGGAAGCTCTGCCGCATTTCCGGAGATATCCTCAATCGCGGCGATCACCTCTTCCGGAGTGATACTCCTGATCCGACAGGTGTAGTCGCGTCCGTCGCCGGAACCGACCTCGATCAGATCACCCTCAGCAAGACGCAGCACCTGCGCCGCATGGCGGGCGTTCGAGTCCGTAAGGCGGATCTTCCCTGCCGTGGAATCGATTTCTTCTGTAAAAAAACGGTGCATGCATTTTCCCTCTACATCTGCGAGATCCTTCACGCTTTGCGTTCAGGATGACATCCTATATGTCATTCTGAACGAGCATCAGCGAAGTGAAGAATCCCTTCACTTTGTACTCATCTTTGCCACTATGGATACCCACTCACCCATCTGAACCGTATCCAATACCGTAAGTCCGTTTCCTCGCATGGCGGTCCGTACATCCTCCGCACGGTCAGCGGTTATTCCGGATGTGATGAAGATCCCTTCCGGCACCAGGTACTGCGGGATCACCGCGGAAAGCGGAATGATCACATCCGCCAAGATATTCGCAACGACGATATCATAGGTCCGTGCCGGTACGGTGTCTGCCTCACCAAGTGCCAGATCTACCAGCTGCACCGGATTCACGGCTGCGATCCCCGAGCCGAGACTCGCCTTCTGATACTCTTCCTTCTCTTCATCGTTCATGGCTCCGATCACATTTCCGGCGAGCAGATTCCCGCAGGAGAAAGCGATCCGGTCCTCGGACAGTCCGTTTGCCTCTGCATTTTCGCGACTGGAAAGCACTGCCTGGGGATCGATATCCAACCCATGGACGTAACCTGCTCCGAGCAGTACGGACAGGATCGCAAGGATCCCGCTGCCGCAGCCCACATCAAAAACAGACTGTCCTTCCTTAAGGTGCTTCCGCAGCTGTTCGATACAGAGCTTTGTGGTTTCGTGCGTTCCGGTTCCGAAGGCCATCACCGAAGAGATCCTGACCACCTTATCTTCCGGCCGGATATCCTTATATTCCGTCCAGGTCGGGCAGATCACGATATCCTCGCCCAGACGGAAGGGCTGGTAATACTGCTTCCAGTTCTCCTGCCAAGTGGAATCATCCTCGGTCTCCGTCACAGTGATCCGCTTACTGCCGACATTAACGTATGCCTCCATACGCGCCAGCTCTTCCAGAACCTCTGCCTTCAGCTTCTCTATGGCAGCCTCGTCCTGATCCGCATCCAGGTAGATAGAAACCTCCGCGGTCTCCGTCTCTCCTTCAGGGACCAGCGGAACGTCCACGTACATCTGCTTCATTTCCTCTTCGGTGAGAGGCACACGGTCCGTGATCTCCGCCCCCGGAAAGCCCAGCTCCTCCAGGAACTCCGCCACCAGCTCCTCCGCCTCCACCGAGGTTTCAATTGTAAACTTCTTCCAGATCAAGTGTTCATCCGTCCTTGCTCATCGAATTTAAACATGCGCCGGGCGATATATTTTTATACATCCCTTCGTACGCACATACATAGTTATTTTATCACTTTCATCCCCTGTTTCAAAGCAAAAAATGCGGAATCCGCCTCATGGACTACGGGCTCGGTCAAACCCTTCGAACCTTCCATGACCTCCCGGAGAATCCAAAGGAAGATAAGGGCTGGGAGATAACCTTCCCCAGACAGCATGTGATTTATCTGGACAAGAAGCCCAACCTGCCGAAATACTATCCGGTGATCATACGTTTTCAGGGAGAAGCCGACTATATCCATAAGATCCCGGCCCTGCCGTTTCAGGACAAGGGTCCGAACGAAATACGGGAGCAAAACCTGATCATACTGCTGCCCTTCAAGCTGCTCAGCCTGCGGAAGGACTTCGAAAAAGAACGGTCAAAAGAAAATGTGGAACGATTGATTAAGCTCTATCAGGATGATAGAATTGGGGTGATAAAACATGCGTATGAACTCGGCCAGCTCACAGGCCGGGACCGGGACACACTGGAACTCATGACAAACACCCTGCTTCGTCATTTGTATGACAAATACGAAGAGATCAAGGAGGAGCTTATGAAGATGATGTATGACCAATCTCTGGGTCTCGATATCGACAGAGTTTATGATGAAAACGATGAAATGAAGGAAGCACTTGCTGAAAAAAATGCTATAATTGCTGAGAAGGATTCGGTAATTGCTGAAATGCATTCTGCTCTTACTGAAAAGGATGCTGCTCTTGCTGAAAAAGACGAAGAAATCCGACTTTTAAAGGAGAAGCTGGATTCCGGCAATCGTTTGTAAAAGACAATCCGGATATGCCTATCGTCACATGGATGTTCAGATTTCCATGAGATCAGCCTTCCTCTCAGCGCAGACTGAACAGGCCCGGCAGGCTAAAGAAAAACCAACGAAACAGGATTGACAAGGAAAGCGGGATTTCACGGCTCACATTGTAACCAAATGATTCTTTTGCAGAATCAGGGCTCGGAAAACCCGAGCCCTGATCGATCTAATCATAATAAACATTGAAACCCTACTGACAGACCCTAAAACCGGACCCTAAAACCAGCCCCTAAGGATAAACCCTAAAAAGTCTGTCATATTTTACTGTCGCCCCTAAAACCGTTCCCCAGAATACTTTGGGAAACCCTAAAGAACTTTGATGATCCATCAAATCTACGGATTCAGACATTCACCATTATTATCGAACCTGTATGTTTTTCCTCCAAATGTTTTATTCCCGGTCACTATATAACCCATGGAATCAAAGTAATACCACTTATTGTCGATCTTTTGCCACTGGTTCCTTGCATACCAACCTGAGCATCCATACCACCAACTATGCTGATCTTTTCTCCATGACGCTTTCTTCTTGTAGGTCCAAGTGCCATCTTTGTTCAGCCAATATCCCTTGCACCACTCATTAGCCGCCATCTCGCCTGATGATTTGAAGTAATACCACTTTTTATTAATCTTCTGCCATCCAGTCTGCATAGTTCCAGTGCTGGACATGTAATACCATTTAGCTCCATTCTTCACCCAACCAGTCCGCATTTCCCCAGATGCATTAAAGAAAAACCACTTTCCAGAAATCTGTTTCCATCCTTTAATCTTTGTTCTTTCTTTGCAATAATATGTTTTCCCATTTATCGTCGCAAAACCATCTACGACATCTTCAACAAAATGCCCATTTTCATCAAAGTAATGGAGCTGTCCGTTTATCTCTGTCCAACCGGTATCATACTCCCAACTTTTATCGTCCTTCTCTGAATAATGAAAACTATTTCCTTGCTCATCTGTAAACCATCCATATTCACTCACCACTCTAACATGAACATCTTTACTGATATTGCTTCCATCACAGGTTTTGATGGTTAGTATATAGTCCCCCTCGTTCCAAGCCATAACATATAAACCATGGGCTCCAACGTTATCATAATTCCCTTCACAACTAATTGTATCTATACCCTCACCACTTATGCCATCCTTCGGGCCCCTAATTCTCTGATCTGTAGCATTTTGCGGAAGTATTATAGCGTTAATGATTGCCTCTGCCCCTTCTCTAATTACTATGTAATCTGAAGAACCCGTAAGCTTCTTATTTGGTGAACGGATCAGAGATGCCAAAGAGGCTGCCGGATACACACAGGAGCGGCTAGCTGAAGCCATAGATGTATCCATCCAGTATATCTCTGACCTGGAGCGAGGGCTCGTCGGTGCATCTCTGAGCACACTGATGAGCTTATGCACAACATTACACACATCAAGTGATCATCTTCTCTTCGGCCCAGGCGAGGGCACGGACCTTTCAAATATCAACTTCAGGCTGTCGTCTCTGAACCCCGAGGAACTGAAATTCATGGAACGGGGAATTGACCTCTATCTGATCGCCCTTCGCTATAACGAAATGACAAAGGAGTAGGAATTACATTTTCCTGCTCCTTTATCTATTGTTATCTTCGCGCTCTCCGATTTTTGCTTGTAAAATCATGTGCTATACGTTATAATATCATCATACAGACCGTTATATATTTATTTTACGCATATAACGGTCTAAAACATATATTTTTTTCACGTTTCAGACCGTTATAATATAACCTGGGATTTGGAGGTGATTCCGTTGAATATAATCGGACGCAAGCAGGAACAACAGCTTCTTCAGGACTGCCTTAATTCTAACAGATCAGAATTTGTGGTCATCTACGGGAGACGCCGGGTTGGAAAAACCTATCTTGTAAAAGAGTTCTTTGATGATCGTTTTTCTTTCTATGCCACCGGTGTAGATAACGTCAACCTGTCTGAAGAACTGAGTTTTTTCAATGACAGCCTAAAAGATTATGGCAGCAAAGATGAAGAACGTCCGAACAGCTGGCGTGAAGCATTTCGCAGACTCAAGTATCTTCTCATGGAAGATACTATACAGCGAGATCCCGCTTCGAACAAAAGGATTATTTTTTTGGATGAACTCCCATGGATGGACACTCCAAGATCCGGTTTTAAACCTGCTCTGGACCATTTCTGGAACAGCTGGGCATCATCGCAAAAAGATATAATTCTCATAGTATGTGGATCAGCCACATCATGGATCATTCACAACATTTTAAAGGATACGAATGGTCTTTATAATCGTGTCACCAGGCAGATCCATATGGTTCCGTTTTCCCTGGGAGAATGTGAGAGACTTCTTACTTCAAACGGAATCCGAATGACAAGAGATGACATTATCCTCAGTTACATGGTATTTGGAGGAATCCCTTATTACCTTGACCTTTTCAGCAAACGACTCAGTCTGGCACAAAACATAGACGTTCTTCTTTTCCATGAAAACGGTCAGCTTCATCATGAATATCATCGACTCTTCAAATCCCTTTTTCGGAATTCAGAAAAACACTATGCGATCATTGATGCTCTGGCAAAAAAACGAGGCGGATTAACAAGGAAAGAGATAATAGAAGCGACATCAATCGGAGACGGAAAGCATCTCACGGACGCACTTGAAGAACTGGAGCAATGCGGCTTTATACGCAAATATAAAAACTATTTGAAAGAAAAAAAAGGTGCATATTTCCAGATCATTGACCCATTCACCTTGTTCTTTCACACATTTCTGAAAAACAAGAAGGTCTCATCCTGGCTAAAATACATAAGAGCAACCAGCTACCACACGTGGAGCGGACTTGCTTTTGAAACAGTCTGTTTGTTGCACACTAAACAAATTAAACAGGCGCTGGGAATCTCCGGCATTGAAAGCAGTGAGTACGCATGGAGAAGCAAGGAATCAGAACCCGGGGCCCAGATAGATCTTGTAATTGACCGAACAGACAATGTGATCAACATATGTGAGGTAAAGCATTCGACGAAAGAATACGCCCTTAGTGCCGCAGATGCCGAAAACCTGAACAATAAACTGGATGCTTTCCAGGATGAAACAAAATCAAAGAAAGCACTCCACCTTACCATGATCTGCTCAAACGGACTAATGACTAACGAATATAGTTCTGTCATCATAAATGACATCTGCGGCAATGATTTATTTGAATAACGCATTTGAACTGAATGCTTCACGAAGGGGGACTGATTGACCTCAATCTGATCGCCCTTCGCTATAACGAAATGTCAAAGGAGTAGGAAACCGAAAGATTTCCTACTCCTTATAATTTCTTCTCTTTTATCTGCGTCTCTTTTTGTGGGTTCCGAAGGAGAAGCCACCGGAGGAATCCGTTGTCGCACGTGCATTGACGTTGGTTGTCTGCTCGTACTGATTCAGAATATTCTTCTGCTCCTCGGTCAGATTGTCGGGAACCTGAACCACCAGAGTTACGTAGTGATCGCCGCGGACGTTCTTGTTCCGAAGGGTCGGAACGCCCTTGCCGCGAAGCTTCACCTTCGTATTCGTCTGGGTACCGGGCTGGATATCATATTCCATCGGTCCGTCGATGGTCTGCAGTGTAACCCTGCCGCCAAGAGCTGCCTGTGTAAATGTAATGGGTTCGGAGGAATACAGGTCATACTCCTGACGAGTGAATACCGGATGCTTATCAACCAGTACGGTTACAAGCAGGTCACCGCGTCCGCCGCCGTTGATACCCGGCTCACCCATCTCACGAAGACGGATGCTCTGGCCGTTATCGATACCGGCAGGAACCTTCACCTGAATGGTCTTCTTACTCTTAACATAGCCGGAACCTGCGCAGTTCGAACATTTGAAACGAATGATCTTACCGCTGCCCTGGCAATCCGGACAGGTCTGTACGGTACGTGCCATACCGAACAGGGACTGCTGGGTGAAGACTACCTGGCCTTTACCTGCGCACTTGCCGCAGACCTCGGCAGGATGACCCGGCTGAGCTCCGGTTGCGTGGCAGACCGGACATTCATCCTTCAGCGGCATCTCGATATCCGTCTGGGTTCCGAATGCAGCTTCCTCAAAGGATACCCGAACCGTGGTACGGATATCCGCACCCTTCATCGGACCGTTCTGCTGTCTTGCACGGGAACCGCCGCCGAACATATCACCGAAGATATCGCCGAAGATATCACCCATGTCGGCAAAGTCAAATCCGCCGAAGCCGCCGTCACCGCCTGCATTCGGATCGAAGGCTGCCCAGCCGAACTGGTCATACTTACGCTTCTTATCCGGATCAGACAGGATCGCATACGCTTCCGATGCTTCCTTGAACTTTGCTTCGGCCTCCTTATCACCCGGGTTTGCATCCGGGTGATATTTCTTGGCCAGTACACGATATGCTTTTTTCAGGTCATTGTCCGTCGCATTCTTCGGGACACCAAGGACCTCGTAACAATCTCTTTTTTCTTCTGCCATGTTTTTACCTCACAAGGTACTTCTTTCGGATCGTCTGATTAGATCTCCTTGAAATCGCCGTCTACGACATCACCGTCACTGAAGTTCGGTGTGCCTGCACCGGTTCCTGCATTTGCGCCCGGACCTGTCTGCTCATACAGCTTAGCGAACAGATTCTGTGCGGATGTCATCAGAGCCTCACGACCGTTACGAAGCTTCTCAACATCGTAATCGGACAGACTGTCGATATCAGTGCCTTCGATGATCTGCTTCAGGGAAGCAAGGTCATCCTCAACCTTCTTCTTGTCAGCATCCGGAAGCTTGTCGCCAACCTCGGACAGAGCCTTCTCGGTCTGGAATACCATAGCGTCTGCGTCGTTACGAACCTCAACGCCTTCCTTACGCTTCTTATCTGCCTCTTCGTAAGCAGCTGCTTCCTTTACTGCTCTCTCGATATCATCATCGGAAAGGCTGGTGCCGGATGTGATGGTGATGTGCTGCTCACGTCCTGTACCCTTATCCTGTGCGGATACATTTACGATACCGTTTGCATCGATATCAAATGTAACTTCGATCTGCGGAACACCACGTCTTGCCGGAGCGATACC